>CAZFFA010000067.1:0-11548 GCA_964517955.1 uncultured Jutongia sp.
TTTTTCTTACAATTACTTATTTTTCACCAATCCACTGAGGGAACTAATCTTCGGACACTATATCTTGTCTTTACCACTCTCTTATCATACAACATCTGGTATAACACAGATTACTTTCCTCAATACACCTTCAAAATCTCCCTATAAACAGATGCAATCCCTCACCAGAAACAACCACATCACAAGTAACCACTTATCCTCACTTACGTTAATCCCATCAAAACATATATCAGCTATTACATTTTTAATCAAACCCCCGTTTCTCGCCCATTTATAGCCACATTCCTGTACAACCTTGCATCAAAGATGCAAGGTTCGCGGGCGCGCTCAGATGCTTACGAGCAAGCTCGATGCATCCTCACTTTGCCTTTGCGCAAAAAATTAGAAGAGTAACCAAATCAGTCACTCTTCCGTATATACCTATACCTCTGAAGTTTTTAATATCTCTACTTTGCACCCTATTTATGATAAGGTTCACCATTTATAATCCTATAAGCACGATATATCTGTTCCAAAAGGACTACTCTCATAAGCTGATGTGGAAATGTCATTTTAGAAAAACTCAGCAGCTCGTCCGAATTATTAAGTATATTCTGATCGATGCCGATGGATCCGCCTATTATAAATATAATATGACTTTCACCTTTAAGTCCGAGGTTATGAATTTTTTCTGCAATACCTTCTGAAGTCGTTTGTTTTCCCTGTATTGCAAGTGAAATAATATATGCGCCGATTTTGATGTATTTTTTCAGCCTGTCACCCTCTTTGGCACGTATCAGATTTTCTTCATGTTCACTTGCATTGTCAGGCGTTTTTTCATCCGCTACCTCTATTACTTCAAGCTTGCAGTACCTGCTAAGCCGTTTAGTATATTCAGCTATTGCAGCCGTAAAATATTTTTCTTTGATTTTTCCTACTGTAAGTATTGTTATCTTCATGTAAATTCTCTCTGTTCCTGCAAATATATATTCTACAATGTATTTTTACATATATTTTTCAAATGTGTAATGATTTATTGTCTTACAATCTGTTTTTCATCTTCCAGAGCAAGACTTATACATAATGCATGATTTATCCTTGCAAGTATCTCATCGTCAAGATGGCATACTTTTTCTCTAAGTCTCGATTTGTCTATTGTCCTTATCTGTTCAAGAAGTATGACAGAATCTTTTATAATATTGTATTTGCTTACTTCTAAAGCTATATGTGTTGGAAGTTTTGCTTTGTTCATTTTGGATGTTATAGCTGCACATATTACTGTGGGACTATGACGATTTCCCATATCATTTTGTATAATAAGTACAGGTCTAATCCCGCCCTGTTCTGAACCTACAACAGGTCTTAAGTCTGCAAAAAATATATCTCCACGTCTGATATTCAAACCTTTCACGCTCCTTATAATTATTTCGAGAAGCTATAAGACAATAATCTATTTTATCATTGTTTTTTATACATTGTCTTGCTATGTATCTTACTTCTCTATTACCTATCCTTGCCAATTATAAGGAGAAGTATTCATTAAGGTATTAATTAAAAATCAGGATAATAATCTTTCGTGGCAATTTTCTTACCATTACGATAATATACTTTTGGTACACGTTTTCCTATATCACATACAAATTCATAATTGAATGAACCTGATAAGTTGGCAACTTCTTCGATTGAAATATATCCATCTTTGTCATGACCTACAAGTGTGACCTTGTCATTCTCATGAACATCTTTAATATCAGTTATGTCTACCATAAACTGATCCATACATATTCTGCCTATTATAGGTGCACGCTGTCCATTTATCAGGATACATCCTTTATTGGACAGTGAACGTGGATATCCATCTGCGTAACCTACGGGAATAGTTGCAACTTTTGTTCTTTTACTGGTTATATATGTTCCGCCATAACCAATTTCAACACCCGCATCAAGAGTTTTAATAAATGATATATAAGATATAATCTCCATTGCGGGAACAAGAGGAAGACGGTCCTTTTGAACTTCTTCAGATGGATACATTCCATATACAGATATACCATCACGGACCATATCAAGATTAACCTCAGGCATTTCAATTATACCGGCACTATTTGATACATGTTTTACAGGTATCTTTATACCGGCATCTTCTATTCTTTTTGTAAAATCCATATATCTTTTAAACTGTTCTTTGGCTTTAGTTTTATCTATTTCATCCATTCTGGCAAAATGTGTAAAACAGCCTTCAATGGAAATTCCGGGAAGTTGTGCGATTCTTTTGATTGTTTCAAGACTTTCATCATCCTGCTTAAAACCTATTCTGCTCATTCCGGTATCCAGTTTAATATGAACCAGTGCTTTTTTACCAAGTTTCAATGCTGTATCTGACATTTTTTTTGCCATATCATATTTAAATACTGCAGTTGCAATATCATATTTTATCATTGCTTCATATAGCGGTGCCGGTGTATAACCAAGTATAAGTATTGGCTTTGTTATGCCTGCCTGACGAAGCTCGACTCCTTCTTCAAGTATTGCAACACCATACGCATCTGCAACATCGTCAAGCGTTTCTGCGACACGGACAGCACCATGCCCGTAAGCATCAGCCTTTATTATAGCCATAAGCTTTGTTCCCTGTTTTGTAAGAGCTTTTGCCGCAGTTACATTGTTGTGAATTGCATCAAGATTTATATTTGCCTGTACTCTGTAATAATCTTTCATTATTTATCTCCTTTTTAATAAGGCATCACTTCAGATATCATATCAATTATATCTGAAGCAAGCATAGAATATCTGCTATATTTTGAAGTATATTCATCAGCGGCAGCACCATGAATATATACAGCAAGCTTTGCCGCCTCAAATGGCTGCATCCTTTGAGCTGTAAGTCCTGCGATCATACCCGTAAGGACATCTCCCGAACCACCGGTTGATAATCCGTTATTGCCGGATGTATTGATATAAAATGTGCTGCCATCAGAAACGACTGTTCTTGCATCTTTAAGCACTATCGTACATCCTGTATGCTGCTTTGATGTGTATTCCAACAGATTTTCTTTGATTTCTTCTGTGGTTTTATCAATCATACGGCTCATTTCTTTAATATGGGGAGTGACTACAAAATTAGATGGCAGACAGTAAGGATAACAGTTTTGTTTATCTTCATCTGCTTCATTAAGTTTTGCAAGTATATTAAGACCATCTGCATCAATGACAACTGGTTTGTCAGTTACTTTAAGAACCCTTTCCATTATTTTAGATGAATCATCAGACTTTCCAAGTCCCGGTCCTATTGCAATTACGTCTGTCAAGGATAATGCCTCTTCTATATTATCTTTCTGATATGAAGAAGTAATCGCTTCCGGCAGCTTAGTTTTAATTATATCAAGGTTATCGTCAGATGTCATTACCCTTACAAGACCACATCCCATCCGGTATGCTGATTTTGCAGCAAAGTAACATGCACCACTCATTCCAGGAGAGCCTGCTATAACAAGAACTTTTCCATAACTACCCTTATTGGTTCGTGGATTTCTGCATGGAACTTTTTTTTCAATATCATTTCTTGTATAAGTATATGCTTTTGGCATAACATTTTGAACTGCTTTATAAGGGAATCCTATATCAGCAACAATTGTTGTTCCGGCATACTCTGTTCCGGGATATAGTACATTTCCAAGTTTATTGGTTCCAAATGTTATAGTATAGTCGGCCTTTATCGCACATCCCATGATCTTTCCATTAGATGCATTTATACCTGATGGAATATCTATTGATATTTTATCTGCTGCGGATTTATTGATATTTTCAATACATTCGGCATATTTACCTTCAATAGGACGTGACAGTCCTATTCCAAATATTGCATCTATAATAATATTGTATTCAGATTTTGTTTCATTTGTGATAAATCTGACATCGGTATTCTTTGCTATATTAATCTGGGTTTTCATCTCATCTGTAGCCTTTGATTCGTTTCCGATTATTAAAACCGATGCATCATACCCTGCTTCTTTAAGAAGTCTGGCAATAGCAACACCATCACCGCCATTGTTGCCAACACCGCATACAGCAAGTATTTTGCCTGCCTTATCCGGAGTACCATATGTTTTTATTATATGCTGATATACGGACAGAGCAGCTTTTTCCATGAGTACAAGAGACGGTATTCCGATCTGTTCTATACTTATACGGTCAATATTTTTTGCTTCATCACTGTTGGTAATATACTGCATTTAATCATCTCCTTCTGCTATTACATATGCCATTGCCATTGCATCTGTATCTGTAAGTGAAATATGAATATTGGTTATCCCAAGATTATTTGCAATATCATGTGCTTTATTGTAAAGATTTACATATGGTGCCCCTGATTTACTGCGTAATATCTCAATATCTTTCAGATGAAACTTAGAAAAGCCGGTTCCGAAAGCCTTTGATACAGCTTCTTTACCGGCAAAATTAGTAGCAGCACTTTTTTCCCTGTGTTCAATGATCTGCTTTTCGTTTTCTGTAAAACATGTATTGATAAAAGATTCTTTACTGCATGCTTTTAATACCCGTTCTACCTCTACTGCATCAATTCCTATTCCGATTATCCGGCTCATAATCCACTAAACTCCAATAATAATTTATTTTTTAACACCAACGTTTTCTTCAAGATTCCCTTTCCAAACATTGTGATTTTTGTCGAAAATCTCAACTACATCCGGTCCAAGAAGATTATGCATATATTTATACATTTGTGTATTTCTCATTTCCATATCCTGTTTAACGAGAATTTTATTCTTCAATTCCTCTCTGACTTCATTTATCCAGGATTCAAGCTCTTCAATCTGAGCTGTATTTTCCGTAAGTTCATTGTAGCATACACGCATACATGCAATTAAAAGCTCTTTGTTGGCAAGTTGTATGTCGTTAGGAATTTTATCTTCTAAAATATGAGCCTGTTCAATTTTATCATTGAGTTCGCTCATAAGTTTTTTATTCATATCCTGCTTTTTGTTTTTTAAAAAGCTTGTTTTTTCGTTGCCGTCTGTCATATTTACTACGATATTTTCCATGACAACCTTTTTGGCTTTTTCGTATTCCTTTATATCATTAGTTGTCTGACCTTGTTTTTTAATCAGATCCTTTAAGTTTTTCTCAAGTTCTTTTATCTCATCATTTTTTCTATGTTCCGGAAAAAGCTCATGCCATTTTGGATCTAATACAAGTAAGGGTATTTTTTTATTTTTTAATGCTTCAATATATATATAGTCCATATCTGCACTTTGATTCTTTTTTCGTTTGCCAAACATGTTTTATCCCCCTGAGTCAGTTCATATTGTGATGTTGGAGTCAAAAGGTACCTTGACCACAACTTATGCTACGGATTATCATATTGCTATCTGCTTTTGACCCTTGCATCATATTATATGGCGATAATAAATATAAGTCAATTGCATACCATCCGATTTTTGGTTATAATGATAATAGTTGGTGTTTATCTGCACCGATAAGTGACAAAAATTTTTGCTGTTGCAAATACTATAAAAATGAGAAAGGAATATGTATATTAATCTATAATTAGTATACGAAGGTATGGTTTATGAATTTACAGGAAGCAAGTGATAAACTTTCAAAATACGGACAGGAGCATGTATTAAAATATTATGAGGAATTAAATCAGGATGAAAAAGATAATTTACTTAAGCAGATAAGTGAAACAGATTTTTCTGTAACAGATAAAGTTTCAAAACCTTCCGGTGGTGAACGTGGTGTTATTTCACCTATCAAGGCAATGACTCTTACTGAAATAGAAAAAAATAAGGACAAGTATACACAGACAGGTCTTGAGGCTATCCGTGAGGGCAAAGTCGGAGCTGTCCTTCTTGCAGGTGGTATGGGAACAAGACTTGGCTCTGACAATCCAAAAGGAATGTATGACATAGGAATAACAAAACCTGTTTATATATTTGAACGTATAATCAGAAATCTTTTGGATGTAGTTGATGCATCAGGCACATGGATTCATTTATTTATTATGACAAGTGATAAGAATCATGAAGCAACTACAGGATTTTTTAAAGAACAGAATTATTTTACTTACAATCCTGAATATATCCATTTCTTTAAACAGGATATGGCTCCGGCTGCAACATATGAGGGAAAAGTATATATGGAATACAGATCAAAAATTGCTACATCTCCTAATGGCAATGGCGGATGGTTCTCTTCTATGCAGAATGCCGGTATCGTAGATATAATTCACAATGCCGGTATAGAATGGCTCAATGTATTTGCAGTTGACAATGTACTTCAAAGGATTGCAGATCCATGCTTTATCGGTGCAACTATGTCTAAAAAATGCAGTGTAGGAGCAAAGGTTGTCCGCAAAGCTGATCCGGATGAAAAAGTTGGTGTTATGTGTCTTGAAGACGGCAGACCATCAATTGTTGAATATTATGAGCAGACAGAACAGCTTCGCAATACAAAAGATGAGAATGGTGAGCCTGCATATAATTTTGGTGTAATTCTTAACTATCTTTTCAATGAGAAAGATTTAGAGCAGATATGCAATAATGAACTTCCTCTTCATATTGTTGAGAAAAAGATACCATATATGAATGACAATGGAGAATTTATCAAACCGGAAGAGCCAAACGGATATAAGTTTGAAACTCTTATATTAGATATGATCCATATGCTTGATACATGTCTTCCATTTGAGGTTATAAGAGACAAAGAATTTGCGCCGATCAAGAATAAAACAGGCATTGATTCTATAGAAAGTGCAAGAGAATTATTGAAGTTAAATGGTGTTCAGTTATAAATTTAACTGACCTATAAAGTTTGGAATATAGAATTAAGATATCAAAAATATAGCTAAGATATATTCATAACAAAAAGGACAAATCACTATAAATATATTCAAATGAGGGATAAAACTGATATTTGAATATATTTATATGTTTGTCCTTTTATATTTTCTAATCTTCTACATTATCAACAAAGTTTCCAGTATAGTATTCATCAGCAAGCATTTCAAGATATGCTGCGTCCTGCTCCGGATATTTGTCAATAAGCATTGTACGTATACGGGTTGCTATTATTAAATCATTTTCTCCGGGAGAAATGTTATCATCGGTCCAACTGTCAATAGTATCTTTCAATACATTTTCTGATAACCAGTCTGTTATTTCCTCTGTCATAGTTTCTTCTGCCGGAATCTGAATCTTTATCTTCTTTGCTTTGACAAATGAATTGATTCCGATAACCATAAATATTAAAAACATTGCTGTCAATCCAATGAATACAACCATATTATATGACAATGGAATAATGTTTACCTTGCAAAGCAAAAGATAGATTATTCCTAAAATACCAAAAATCATAAAGGCTATGCCGGAAAACTTCATATCTTTATATGCATCAGCTTTTTTTACATATGACTTTGAAGATGTATGTAATAAATCTTTTGGAGTTTCATCTATAGCAGTTTCTCTTTCATTCTCCATTCTGACATCGTTTTCTTCAAAATCATTATCAGCGTCTTCTGTTTCTTCAAAAACATCCTGTTTATCTTCATTATGCTTATCTTCTTCACAAGCCAGTAAAAATCCCTTTATAAGTTTTTCAGCATGTTTTTCATCATCCATTGGAACAGTTATTATAAACAGTTCATTGTTACGTATGATTTTTGCTTTATCTATACCTGAATATTTCAGATATTCAATTATTTTATCTGCTGTTTTTTCATCCTTTATTTCACAGATATTTACAACATTGATCTCATCCTCAGTACCGTCAACTAATTCTGTCCCACAATCGGCACATATTGTAATCCCCTTCTGGTATTCTGTCTTACATTTTGGACACCACATTATATCTCCTCCTCGTCTTTTGTTGTAATTCTCATATATATTATTATATAAATTATATGTCTTGATATATTGAATTTAATGAGATGACCTGACTAGTTGTATCAGCAAAAGTTCTACGCCAATCTGGTCATCAATCATTCCACGTTTAAAATAATATTCTGTATCTATACATTTATCAAGAATCTTTTCAATGTTCTCTTTATTGAAATGTTTTGCCTGTCCCATATATTTGCTGACTGCAAATGGAGGAACACCTATTTTACGTGCTATTTCAGATTTGGGCATACCTGAAATTGTCTTAATCTGAAGTAAAATATTGAAATGTCTTGTCAAAAGATAAAGTATAGACATAGGACTTTCTCTTAACTGCAAAAGATCATGATATAATTTTATTGTCTGATTCACATTGGCATCAGCAACAGAATCAATCATAAGGAAGATTCGTCCTGTTATCTGTACAGAACATATTACATCGATATCATCAATAGTAATCTCGTTGCGTTCATCAGTATAAGAAATAAGCTTATCAAGCTCATTTTTTATATTGATTATTGAATTATCAATATGCTGTAACAGGTATTCAACTGTTTTTTCTCTGATAATCTTATTATTCTGTTTGAGAGTTACAGATATGAAGCTTTTTGTATCATGTGCATTCATCTGCCCCATCTCAACGGCAATTCCATTCTTATTTATATATTTATATAATTTATTGCGCTTATCAATATCTTTCTCAACAAATAAAATAATTGTCGAATCAGGCATATTCGGAAGATAGTCAGAAAGTTCATTTGCCGATTTGAACAAACCACTATTTTCAATGATGATTATTCTATGTTCACTAAAAAACGGCAATGTATCTGCTATATTACGAAGCTCAAGAAGATCAATAGAATTACCCTCATAGTAGGAATAATTCATATCATCGCTATCAGCCAATATAGCGTTCTTTAAGCTGTCACGATACATCCTTTTCAGATAATCCTCTTCTCCATATAAAAGGTATAGGTTATGAAATTTTCCCGAATTAATATCTTCTTTAAGTCTTTGCATCTGTTTCCTCTTTATACTTGAAAATAGTATTTAGCAGGCCAGTTAAAATCATTATACTTAGTATTGACGATTATACATGGCATATCGACACCGCTTATAATTTTATTATTGGCTGCTATTGCCTCATACTCTTTTACTGTTACGGAATTATATATAATCGGATAACTTTTGGCTGAACCATCATTCTTCCATGGCATACATTGCATAACTCTTGGAACATTTTTAAAAGTACATCCTTTGATATTAAGCTTAGAAACACCACCACGCACAAGAATTGCACGTATTTTAGTATCTTTATTATATGATGTATACTTACCTTTGCTATTCTTACCAATATTTATAAACTTAACATTATTTAATGATGTGTTTTTCCAGTTCATAAGAACGATTCCACCACTTACACAATTTTTAATTGTGCAGTCTGATATGTTTATATTGGAATGATATTTTTTTATAGAATACTGATGAGTTCCCATAGCCTTTTCAAGCTTGTCAAAAACACATCCTGTAATCTTAACGTCTTGATTTGGTGTACAGTCGTATTTACTCCAGTCATGATTAAATCCCCTTGTTTTTTTGTCAGGAGTATCAAGATTTATTGCTTCTGAGATATGTTTTTTACTTGCTTTATAACCGGTAAAGGTACATTTATTGATTTTTACGTTTTTTGAGGCATCCATTTCTATGAAATGACCATATCTCATATTTTTAAATGTGATACCTTCTATAGTAATATTCTGATTGTGACACATAACAATACTTATACAGTTTTGTTTATTATTTCCTTTAAAACACTGATCTATAACTGCTTTTCCTGTAGAATAGATTTTAACATTATGTACTCCGTTGTATTTACCATGAACACCCTTTTTCTTTGATTTTGATGGCTCAAGTAATTCAAAAATTCCTCCACTTGGCTTCAAAGATTTTTTATTTGTTTTCATGGTTTTACGTATTGTAACACCATCTTTTAATTCGATAGTGACATTTGAAGGAACATACAGAACATTGCAGATATTATATGTTCCTTTTTTTAAAATAAGCTTTCCGCCACCCTTCTTTTCAAGCTGTTCAAGATAAGAGCGTATAACAAAATACTGTTTTGTGGCAGAATTATATAGATCTGATTTTTTGTAGTTTTTCTTATAAGTTGAAGATTTTGGCGAAATGGTATATTTGGCTGCCGCCTGTGTAATTGATGTGTTTGATAACCCTGCAATAAATATTGTAAGTACAATAATGCTTATATATTTAATTATTTGATTTTTTGATAACTTTTTCATATGTGCCTCTTTATATAATGATTCTAATCTGTTGAATCCAGTCCATTTCTGAATACTTTCTCCATATCAGCATTGCATTTAAATCCAAGATTTTCAAGGGTCTTCTGAAGTGCTGATAAAGTTGCAGCAACATCTTCAACATTGGCATTGTTACCCATATGACCTATTCTTATGACCTTTCCGGCTAAAACATCAAAACAGCCTGCGATCATTATATGATACCTGTCACGCATCATACTTAAGATATCCGTATCTGTCATACCATCAGGAGTATTAAAAACCGTAACTGATGATGCATATCCATCTTTAAGGTAAAGAGAAAGACCAGCAGATACAAGTGCATTTCTGACAGCAGACGCTATAGTTTTATGGCGGTATAGATGATTGGTATCAGTCCCTATATTATCAATGGCTGTTCTTAATCCATAGATATCACTTATAGGCATAGTGTATGGAAACCATTTATCTTTATAATATGTTTTAAATGTAAGAAGATTGGCATAGACTGAACGGATAGGTGTTTATCTAATCTATTAAATTTGCAAAATAATAATTCCATAGCATTTTTTGCATCCTGGCTGACAGCTACAATAGTCAGTCCCGGAGGTGCTGATATAGCTTTCTGAGATCCTCCGCATACGATATCAATCTGTGATTTGTCTACATAAAGTTCATCGGCAAACATTCCCGTAACAGAATCAACAACTGTCATAATGCCATATGACTTAAGAAGAGGACATAATTCATCAACAGGATTAAGTATTCCACTTGGTGTATCACTGTGTACAACTGTTGCATACTTAAAATTACTGTCTTTGTCAAGAAATGCTTTTAAGTCATCTTTTTTAACCGGTGTATGATAATCTGTTGAAAATAATACAGGATCACCCTCATATAATGATACAAAATCAGCAAAACCTTTGCCAAATATTCCATTGTCTATTACAAGAACTCTGTCACCCGGCTCTGTAAGCGAAGCACATGCTGCTTCCAGTCCAAGAATACCCTCACCACCTAATATATATACCTCATTTTCAGTATGAAGCATAGATGCAATTTTGTCACATGTTTCCTTATAGAAATCATAAAATCTTTCGTCAAGATCAGGATTGGTTGTTATATATGAACGTGCAGCTCTGACATTTTCTGCAACCTGTGTAGGCCCCGGTGTCATAATCTTTATATCGTTTTCCTGTAAATCCGTGTTAAAAGATGAGGTTTTAATTGTTAATTTATCTGAGTACATTATCCGTTTCTCTCCCATTATGTCTGCTATGTTTAGTTATATTTAAGTGCCTTTTTTAATATGATAATAATTGGTACTGCGATAATTCCGGCAACAAAAATCTGAACAAGGTTACCGGGAATTGA
>CAZFFA010000068.1:0-2841 GCA_964517955.1 uncultured Jutongia sp.
GGTTGATTTGAAGAAGATGCGCAATATCGGAATCATGGCGCACATCGACGCGGGAAAGACTACAACGACGGAGCGAATCCTCTATTATACTGGAAAAATTCATAAAATCGGCGAAATAGACGACGGTGCTGCGACGATGGATTTCATGAAGCAGGAGCAGGAGCGCGGCATCACAATCGCGTCCGCCGCCATAACGACGCAGTGGGATGGTCATACCATCAACATAATCGACACTCCGGGGCACGTTGATTTCACTGCCGAGGTCGAGCGCTCGCTCAGGGTGCTTGACGGTGCCGTCGCGGTCATCTGCGCCGTCGATGGCGTCCAGCCGCAGACGGAGACGGTCTGGAAGCAGGCCGACGAATTCAACGTTCCGAGGATATGCTTCGTCAACAAAATGGACAGGGTCGGAGCCGATTTCTTCTACTGTCTTGGCGACATAAAGGAAAAATTCGGCTGCGATACGGTCGCGCTTCAGATTCCGATAGGGCAGGGGCCTGATTTCGAGGGCGTAATCGACCTCATCAAAATGAAGGAAATCAGATGGGACGAGGAAAGCGAGGGCGAGAAATTCACCGAGACCGACATTTCCGGGGCAAACCTTGCCGAGGCCGAGAAGTGGCGCGCCAAGCTTGTCGAGGATGTCGCCGGCTCAGATGACGAGCTTGCGGAAATCTACCTCGAGGGCGGCGAAATCACGAACGAGATGCTCGTCGCCGCAATCCGCAAGGGGACAATCTCCCGCGCGTTCGTGCCGTTCGTCCTTGGTTCCGCGCGGCGCAACCAGGGAATCCAGCCGCTTATCGACGCCGTCATATCGTATCTTCCTTCTCCGCTCGACGTTCCCGCCGCGAAGGGAATCCACTCGAAGAAGGACAAGGAGGAGGAGGTCGAGATTCCGTGCGACGATAAGAAGATGCCGCTCGGCCTGGTCTTCAAGATTCAGCAGGACAGGGAAATGGGCGCGCTGTGCTTCGTCCGCGTCTATTCCGGAAAATTCACGGCAGGTTCGCAGGTGCTCAACGTCGGGAAGAAAAAGCGCGAGCGCATAAACAGAATCCTCCGCGTCAACGCGAACCACATGGAGCAGATGGAGAGCGTATCCGCTGGCGACATCGCCGTTTTCGTGGGGCTGAAGCTTGCCCAAACCGGCGACACGCTCGGAAGCGAGGGCTTCCCGGTTCTGCTGGAGAGCGTCCGATTCCCGGAGCCGGTGATTTCTGTCGCGATTGAGCCGGAGACGCTTTCCGACAAGGACAAGCTTGTCGAGACGCTTGCGATAATGAGCCGCGAGGACCCGACTTTCACGAGCCATGAGGACGCGGAAACCGGGCAGCTTATCATCAGCGGCATGGGCGAGCTCCATCTTGACGTCCTTGTTACGCGCATGAAGGATGATTTCGGCGTCAAGGCGAATGTCGGCGCGCCGCAGGTCACGTACCGCGAGAGCGTCACGTCCGAGGTTTCTCATTCCGAGACATGGGACAAAGTTCTCGCCGGAAAGGAGAATTCAGCGGGCGTCACGCTCAGGATATTCCAGAACGAGCGCGGCGCGGGAAACACGTACTCATGCTCCGTCCACGACAAGAATATTCCCGAGGAGATATACGATGCCGTAAAGGCCGGCGTGGAGAATTCGTTCGGTTCGGGAATCCAGTACGGGTATCCGTGCGCCGATGTCGGCGTGGAGGTTACTTCCCTCGACTGGAACGAGCTTACGGCTTCCCCGATGGCGTTCACGGCGTGCGCGGCTCAGGCGTTCGACGAGGCGGCGCGCAAGGCTTCTCCCGAGCTTCTCGAGCCGGTCATGAACGTCGATATTTCGTGCCCGCTCGAATTTGTCGGCGATGCGATAAGCCAGATAACACAGCGGGGCGGGATGATTCAGGGGCAGGATTCGAAAGCATCGTGCGAGATTGTCCACTGCACGGCACCGATGGCGAAGATGTTCGGGTTCTCCACGACGCTGCGTTCCGTCACGCAGGGAAGGGCGAGCTTCAGCATGGAATTCAGCCATTTCCAGGTGAAGGCGGGCGGCCTTGATAGGGCGTTCTGATTTTTTGAGGTTCTGAAATGCCGGGGTCTGTCTTAGGCATTTCAGTTCAGCGTTTTGTATTCTGATTTTCCCCGGAGTTTTCATTCCGGGGATTTTTTTTGCCCGGGATGATTTTTGAAGTTTCCTTTTGAGGGCGTGCGCTAAAAACCGATGCGCGCAAAAAAAATCCACTGAACTATTCAGTCCAGTGGATTGTCGGGTAGACTGGATTCGAACCAGCGACCCCTACGTCCCGAACGTAGTGCGCTACCAGCTGCGCTACTACCCGAAAAAATAAAACCCGTTCAAAAAAGAACTGAACGGGTTACGCGATGTGCGGGGCTCGAACCCGCGATCTCCGGCGTGACAGGCCAGCGCGATAACCAACTTCGCTAACACCGCAATTGATGTTTGAGATAATAGCAGTACTTTCTTTTTATGTCAACAGCTTTTTTAATTTTTCACGATTTTTTTTCAAAAAAAAGAATTTACCGCTGCGCCAGGAGGAAGTCCAGAAAATCCTTCTGGAAGAAGAACTTTTCGATTCCGAGAGACTTGAACCCTTCGTTCCATGTGAACGACGCGCTTATTCCTGGCGTCTCCGTCTTCAGCCCCTCGAGTTCCGGGAGGTCGAAAAGCGGTGTCGTCTTTACGAGATTCTTCGGCTCGTGCCTGTGCGCGGCTTTGAGCATCGCGTCGATGACCATCGGGGTTATGACCGTTCTTATGACTTCGTTCTGGAACATGTTCGTCTTGTGGTTTATGTTGAAGGAGATGCCCGCGAGGGAGCAGAACAGGAACGAGTC
>CAZFFA010000068.1:2851-11421 GCA_964517955.1 uncultured Jutongia sp.
AGCATCGGACTGAAAATCCGTGTGTCCCCGGTTCGATTCCTGGAGGTACCACTTAATAATCTTCTTAAAATTTTTACATTAAGACGTATCCATTTTCCCTTGTGGATACGTCTTTTCTCTTTTTATACGGTTAGCGTATCGTATACAAAAAAATGAGTGGCTCTTGTGAGTCGCTCATTTTTTTTGTTTTAGCTTGCTTTTAATAAAGTCTGATTAATATTCAGTCTTTTCGGTGCTTTCTCTCCACATATCGAAAGCCTTGATAGCTTCTTCTGAGAGAAGAGCCTTTATTTCCTTATGGCGCTCTTCCGGCTTCAATTCGAGTTCTTTATAGATAAAGTCGTCGTCGAAACCTGCGTCGGCAGCGTCTTTGCGTGTACCAGCATAATATATGCGGTCGAGGTGTGCCCAGTAGATTGCGCCTAAGCACATAGGGCAAGGCTCACAAGATGTGTAGATTTCGCATCCTGTCAAATCAAAAGTGCGAAGCTTGTTGGTCGCTTTGCGAATAGCGTTCACCTCGGCATGAGCCGTAGGGTCGTTGTCAAGAGTGACGCTGTTGCTTGCTTCGCTCACGATGTTGCCGTCTTTCGCGATAACGGCACCAAAAGGGCCACCGCCCGTCTGAACACTGCGTTCAGACAATTCGATGGCCCTTCTCATAAGTTCTTCTTTTGTCATGTAAAAATAACTATGTGTGTATAATTACTTTGGCAAGTTGAAGGCAACAGACATTTCTTTCATCTGTGCCTGGCTCATACCTTCCGGCTCGAAGCCCATTGCCTTGGCATTTACATAGATCTTCGCGCTCTTAGAGAGTACGTCAATCTGGTCGAACGCGTCCATTACGTCCTTGCCTTTGGCAAATACACCATGCTTCTCCCACATTACTACATCGTAGTCTTCAAGCTGCTTCAATGTTTCTTCGGCGAGCTTGATAGAGCTTGGCAACTCGTAAGGAACAATGCCGAGACCCAGTGGGCAGAATGCCTTTGTCTCTGGAATCATGCTCCACAAAAGATTTGTGAGAACATCCTTCTCCATGAATTTCTTTGAGTGGCTCATTGCTACAAGTTCGATAGGGTGGGTGTGAACGGTAGCCTTATATCCTGAGCCGATTTCTATCTGGTGAGCGTGTACCATCAAGTGGCTTGGAAGCTCGCTTGTAGGCATTACTACGTTGTCGGCAATGATTTCATAACTTGCGCAGTCGTCAAGAATACGGATTACAGAACCATTCTCCATTGGGCGACGAGCCAAATCGCGCATGCGCTTGCCTGTGCCCTTGCAGAAGAAATATGTGCCTTTGAGCTGTGGCAAAGTTGTGCCGATCTGCTTCACTTCGCTGATTGCAGGCATCGCCTTGATTTCATCGTCTACATATTCTGTGATGTTTACGGTGATGTTGCCGCCATTGCGTTCTGCCCAACCGTTCTGCCAGAGGTATCCGGCTACTTCTGCTATCTCGTCAACAGTCTTCTTCAAAGCTGGACGACCTTCCAAAATACTTTTCATTAAGATAAGTTGTTTTATTTATAAGTTATTGATTTTGTGACGCAAAGTTACCTCTTTTATCCGAAATCCGTTAATAGATTAATGATAAATTACGTTTATTATTTGACTGATAACCAATCTTTCATCTGTCATTTTCATTGATTTCAACGATTTTATTTATAACTTCGCATCGTAATTTAAAGCGTAATTGAAAATATCATTGTGTTTTAATGAAAAATAGATTATTTATGTTTGCGGCCTGCTGTGTGTATGTGTTTTGCGCGTGGGCTCAAAATTCCAACGGACGGTTTGTGGTAAAGTCGCTCGGACTTGAAAACGGACTTTCCAATAATTATGTTGTTGATGCAGTAGGCGATAAGAACGGTGATTTGTGGTTTGCCACAGAGGAGGGACTCAACCGTTTCGATGGAGCGCGCTTCTATACTTATTACAAGAGAAGGGGTAACGCCAACGGATTGACGGGAAATGAATTCAACAGCATGCTCGACGACCCTAAGAAGCCATTGCTCTGGATTGCTACTCAGCGCGACGGACTCAACGCTTACGACTATAAGGAGAACAGATTTTATAGCTACAAGCATAATCCGAAGGATAAGAACAGTCTTGCCACTAATGATATCACATATCTGAAAAACGCGCCTAACAACAAGTTGTGGGTGGCTACTTACTGGCAGGGTATCGACCTCTTTGATAAGGAAACGGCACGCTGCGTGCATTACAACACGAAGACCGTGAAGGGGCTTGGCAGCAATCAGGTGTGGTGTTTGCTCGACGCAGGCAATGGCTTGCTTTATGTGGGGCATGTAAATGCCGGAATGTCTATCGTAGACGTTCACACGCGCCGTGCACACAATTTCCGCCACAATCCTTCCAAGAAATCTTCTATAGCCTCTAATGAAGTAACCTGTATATATAAGGATCAGTTAGGATATATATGGGTAGGCACAAGTGAGGGTCTTGATTTGTTTGATTCGTCTACGGGTGAGTTTTATCATGTCAGTCAGTCGCCTGCTTCCAATCACCGCATTTTCGGCATAGAGGAGCATGAGGATGGCAAGCTGTGGGTTGCCACAGAGCAGGGTGGCGTGGTAATCTTCGACCTCAAAAAACTCATGTTTCATTCCAATATGTGGTCTTACGAAACCTTGCAGATGGGAGAAGACGACAAGAGCCTGACAGGAAACAGCGTGAGATGTATTCTTGAGGATGATTTCGGAAATATATGGCTCGGACTTTATGGCGGCGGACTTAATTTCCTTACTTATGATTTGCCACTCTTCGGCAGAATCACTTATTCATCAATAGACAAGAAACATCATCTTTCTAATGAGTCTGCCATAGGCTTGGCTTTTGATTATAAAGGCAATCTGTGGGTAGGAACAGATGGCGACGGTATCAATGTGTTTTCGCCCACTCATGAGCTGATAGCGCAGTATCCCAAGGAGGCTGGCGCATCGGTGCAGGCTGTGCTTACCGATAAGATGGGCAGACTGTGGTTTGGAAGTTTCGATGATGGAGTGTCAGTCTATAATTCCGCGTCAGGAGGTTTTCATCATCTGTCGGGAGAACTTGACAAGGCAGATGTGCGTAGCTTCTTTGAGGACAGGAAAAACGGCAAGATGCTTGTCGGCACAAGCAACGGCATATATTATGTGGATATGCAGACTTTGCAGATGTTGAAACGCGTAAGTCTGGAAAACAATTTCATAAGAACTATCACAAGAGATTTCTCAGGCAATTTCTGGATAGGCACTTTCGGTGGCGGACTTTATGTCTATTCTCCTAATTTTAAGCTATTGAAAGTTTATAATACCGATAATGGCTTCCCTTCCAACACCGTTAATGATGTTTCGCTCGACCGCAAGGGCAGAATGTGGGTGGCTACAAGCGAGGGCGCAGCCCTTTTCACTCGTGAGAATGGCAAGTGGAGCTATAAGGTGTATGAGTGGGAGAGCGGATTGAGCAATATCCATGTTCATTCTGTTTCGGAGGATGAGAACGGCAATATATGGATGGGTACAAATCTCGGCATAAGCTGTTTTAAGCGTGGCTCGGAAAAAGCCATCAACTATACTTATGATGATAATGTGTGTGTGGGCAACTTCACTGGCGCGTGCGCTGTAAATCATGTCACGGGGCAGTTTGTGCTCGGTTCTTCAGGTGGTGGATTGTGCTATTTCTATCCTGAGGAAGTGCTTGCGAGCCGTAAAGCTCCCGACGTGCTTATCACTGCATTGACTTTATATAAGGACGGATATAAGGTAGACATCGACAGCACGCTGAATATGGTGGGGCACAATGAGGTGGAATGTAAATATAATGAGAACACTTTGTTTGTTGCGTTCAATACCCGCAATTACGCTCTCAATGGTCGTGTGGAATACAGCTACTATATGGAGGGCATGGAGGATAAATGGATAACTACCAAGCAGAATGGTACTTTGGTGCGCAATCTTCCGCCGGGAGTGTATCGTCTGAGGGTGCGCTGCCGTCTGCATAATCAGCCGTGGAGCAAGGAGACATCGCTTAAGATTACTATCAATCCTCCTTTCTGGCTTTCATGGTGGGCAAAGATTTTCTATTTCCTCGTTTTCGTGGCGGTGAGTCTGCTTGTAGTGCGCATTTATAATCGCCATCTGCGTCTTGCCTATCTTTATGATAATGAGCGCCGCAAACATGAGCAGGAGCAGATGCTCACCGAGGAGCGTATGCGATTCTTCACCAACGTAACCCACGAATTGCGCACCCCGCTCACGCTTATCATCGCTCCTTTGGAGGATATTTCTAAAGCGGCTGATTTGCCTGCTCATCTGAAACATAAGCTGGCTCTTATCCACACAAGCGCGGTAAGGCTCAACAATCTTATCACGCGATTGCTTGACTTCCGAAAGACGGAAACCGACAGCCGCAAACTTGTGGTGGAAAGATGCAATCTCGTTACCACCGTGCGCGAGGCGTGCCTTAAATATGAGGAGCTTAACAGCAAGCCCGATGTGGCTATTCATTTCTCTTCATGCAATCCTATAATCGAGGCTTATCACGACAAGGAGGTGATAACTATTATCGTGGATAATCTGGTTTCAAATGCCATAAAATATACTGATTCGGGCAGCATAGATATTTCTGTGTGCCGAAAGAAAAACGACGATAGAAACATAGTGGTTATCACTGTTGCCGATACTGGCTATGGCATTTCAGAGGAAGCATTGCCGCATATCTTCGACAGTTTCTATCAGGAGCGTGGCGCTCACCAGGCATCGGGCACAGGTATAGGTCTTGCCATGGTTAAGAAACTCGTTTCGCTCCATCAGGGCGAGATTTCCGTGGAGAGCAAGCAGGGCGTGGGCACAACGTTCAAAGTCACTATCTATAGTGATAATCTTTATCCACTTGCCCCTCGTGCCGAGCATAATAAGAAAGAAACGGCAGTAGAGGCAAAGGCAGAGCAGGTGAAGCTAAGCGGCAATGCCGACCATCGCCGAATGCTTATCGTGGAGGATAACAAGGATATTCAGGATTATATTGCCGAATCATTTAATTCGGAATACGACATTATAAGGGCAACGAATGGTCAGGAAGGTCTTGACGCAGCGTTTGAGTATACTCCCGATGTTATCATCAGCGACGTGATGATGCCTGTAATGAATGGCGTTGAGATGTGTAAACGCATTAAGCATGATGTGCGCACGAGCCATATTCTTGTGATTCTGCTTACGGCAAAAGATTCTATCGCTGCCAAGGAAGAAGGATATGAGGCAGGTGCTGATTCTTATATCACAAAGCCGTTCACTCATAATCTTCTCGCAAGCCGAATAAAGAATCTGCGTGCCATGCGTGAGAAGCTCACTTCCACCATGCAGAGCACAAGTCCAGATAATATAGAGGAGAAGCGCGCTGTGCTCCGTGAGTCGATGAACAAACTTGACCAGGAGTTTTTTGATCAGCTCAACAAGGTAATTGAGAATAATATCACTGGTGATATTGATGTGCAAATGCTTGCCTCAGAACTCAATATGAGTGCCAGCACCCTTTATCGCAAGATGAAATCGTTGCTCGGCGTTTCTGCCAATGAGTATATACGCAAGTTTAAGATGCGCCAGGCAGAGAAACTCCTTCTTGATAACAGATATTCTATTTCAGAGATTGCTTATATGGTGGGCATGAACAGCGCTGCTTATTTCCGCCAATGTTTCAAGGCAGAGTTTGGAATGCTTCCGAGTGAGTATCTTAAAAAGATAAAAGAGGAATAATCCCTTTGCCTAATTATTTTAGGCGCGAGAGCTATACAAAAAATGGGCATCATCCTAATCTCAGAGGATGGTGCCCATTTCTATTTTGGGGAGTTGCTTAATTTACTTCATCATCACCTTGCGAGTGCTGCCATCTTTCATGCGGAAGATGTTTAAGCCCTTTGTAGGAGCATTCAGCTTCACGCCGGCAGCGTTGTAGATTTCCGCTACATTGTTGCTGATGTCGCTTAGAGTAATCTCAGCGATACCTGTGCTCATGCCGCCTGTGCCGTCGCCCTTTACATCAATTATCCATCCCTTGTCGGTGGCAATCTTAGAGTTGGCAATGGTAGCTTCATTCTCTGGGTTTTCGCTTGTAGAGTTGCCCATCACCCAAAGGCGAGTCTTCATCGACTGGTCGCTGCCTTCACGCTTAGAAGCCACATATTTAGGCAGACTTGTGTAGAGAGCGTTCAGCTGATCGGCATTCCATCCGTTGCGGCTCACCATCACAAGGTTTACATCCTTCTGATTGCTAAGGTCAAGACCTTCGAGCTTATTGCCCATTACAAGCACCGATTCCAGCTTGGTGTTGTATGTGAGGTCGAGTTTCGTCAGATAGTTGTCTGAAACGTTAAGCTCCACAAGCTCCTTGTTGTTTGTGAGGTCGATTTCTTTAAGATAGTTGTTCTGAGCATAGAAATATGCGAGGGAATTGAGGCCTGCTACATTCAGATTCTCGATGTCATTGTTTTGGGCAGCAAGGTACATGAGCAGAGGGTTTTGAGAAAGGTCAAGCTCAGAGAGCCAGTTGTGCTTCACGTCGAGATAATTCAGCTCGGTGTTGCTTTTCAGATTCAGATCCTCAATAGTGTTGCCGTAAGCACTCAGCTGCTTCAGTATTGTGTTGTTTGTAACGTCAAGATCAGAGAGGTCGCAGTAAGCGCAGTCAAGGATTTCGAGATTCTTCTCGTTGCTTACATTCAGATTCTCAATCGCGTTCATGTAAGTCTTAAGTCCACGCAGATTGCTGTTGCCTGTTATGTCGATAGCCGAAATTTTGTTGTCATTTCCAAATCCCGGATAGCTTGAGAAGTCGGCATAAGTTACAGGACCTGTGATAGTTACCGTGTTGTTTGTAGTGCCCTCATCGTTAGCCACGGTAATAAGAGAAGTGCCGAGAGTGTAAACTACGGGTTCGCCGTCGCCCCAATCCACAGTAATCTTAGTGTCAGGATTATCGGCAGCGAGGAAGTATTGCTGTGGCGTGCCTGTCTGAACAGTGAGCTTGATTACGTTATTACCTTTATTCTCTGCAAACACCGGAGCTATCGTCGCGTCAGCTGAAACCACGAAAATAGAGTCTGTGTAGAGCTTTCCGTTCACCTCTACTCCCTTGAAAGCATTTCCCTCGGCAGCGTTAGCCACAACCTTTATTGGGAAGCCTGGCACCACCTTGCTGTTTCTTTCTTTCCATGAGAAAATGCGACTTTCTGATGCGTCCATCTGCATCAGTTTATATGTGCCGCCCTCAGCGTCATTGCGAGTGATGTTTACAGAGTCCATGCTTGCCGTGCCGTCGCCCTCAACGTCGAGCTTGTAGTAATCTTCGTCGCCCTCCGGTAGCAAGTCAGGGTCGGAATGCTCACCGTTAGAGCCAGCAATAAGGAATGTCTTTCCTCGTGATATGCCCTTATGGAAAGGAGCGGCTGTAAAGGTGAAGTTGATGGTTTGCGCTGTCATGTTCTTGCAGTCGCGAATGTCTATGGTCTTCATCAGATTATATCCCACAGCCTCGTGCATATCAAGAAATTCTATGCCAGTGTTGCGAGCGCTCACATTGCTGAGATATTTCTTGTCTGAAAGGTCAATGCGCGCGATTTCAGTGCTGTCGATAGTGATATTCTGCAACACGTCAAGACCGCTAAGGTTGAGCTTTTCCAATTTAGTATTGGCAAGATTAAGAGTTCTGAGCTGCTTGTTGTTCTTCAAATCAATCTTTTCGAGCAGAGTGTGCGCGGCGCTGAGGCGGTTTAGCTTCTTGTTCATTGCTAAGTTGAGCGCGCTGATATTGGTGTTGTTAAGGTCAAGCTGGGCGAGTTCCTCTGCCTGTGTCACGTCGAGTTCCGCAAGTCCTGTGTTTCCGCTCAGCTCCAAAGTAGACAGTGCCGGATAGTTAGCTCCTATTTCAATATCCCTGAGTGAGCCGTTGCGAATGCTCAGCGATGTAAGCTTAGGCAGGCTTATAGGGTAGAAATGCACAATGTCGCAGTTGTTCATTGAAATCTGGCGCATGTTCTCATTGCCTTGGGCAAATACTGCTGTCGTGAAATTAGGGTTGCCGTCGATAGTGAAATAAACCAAATTCTTCAATGCCGTCAGGTTGAGCATCGGAATATTATTGTTGGCGAGGTCTATGTCCTCAAGGTTTGCAGCGCCGCTGAAATCCAGAATATCCTCAAGTAGGTTGTTTCTGGCATTGAGCAGTTTCAGATTGCTCTCATTGCTCATTGAGAGCGAGAAAACCTTCTGCCCGCTGATTTCCAGCTTCTTCAGGTCGCTTAAAATTTTGACGGTGTCGCCGATTACGTTTCCCTCCACCTTCGGAAGAAATCCTCCACAGTAATAGGCTTTGCGTTTTCCATCGCCCCAATCCACATACACAGAGTCTTTAGCATTGGCTGGCGTAGGGTAAATCACCATTTTTGCTGTTTCTCCAATACGCGTGCCGATTACCACTTCTGCTGTCTGTGCACTTACAGACGCTGCCGCAGACAGACATAGCACGCTCATAAATAACTTTCGCGTAAATTTTTTAATCATATT
>CAZFFA010000069.1:0-8471 GCA_964517955.1 uncultured Jutongia sp.
TGTTATGCATCACTTGATTATGAGATGAAGGGCTATGTGCCATCTAATCTTGTTAAACTTGATATGCTTATCAATCGTGAGGAAATAGATGCACTTTCATTTATTCTTCATGCAGATACAGCTTATGAGCGTGGCCGTAAGATGTGTGAAAAACTTAAGAATGAAATACCACGACAGTTGTTTGAAATTCCTATCCAGGCGGCTATCGGAAGTAAGATAATAGCAAGAGAAACTGTAAGAGCCATGAGAAAAGATGTACTTGCAAAATGTTATGGTGGCGATATCTCAAGAAAGAGAAAGCTTCTTGAAAAGCAGAAAGAGGGTAAGAAGCGTATGCGCCAGTTTGGTAATGTTGAGATACCACAGCAGGCATTTATGAGCGTTCTTAAACTTGATGAAGAGTGATGAAAAAAGATATCGGATTATATATTCATATACCATTCTGTGTAAGGAAATGTTTTTATTGTGATTTTTTGTCGGGGGCAGCAGATGACAATATTAAGAAAGAATATGTATCTGCTCTTATAAGTGAGATAAGACAGTGGAAAGGTATTATAAGGCAGAATTATAATATAAAGACTATATTTGTAGGCGGTGGAACGCCTACCTGCCTTGAACCGGAGCTGCTTCATGATATTGGAAATGAACTGTCCGATATTGTGGACAGTGTAGAAGAGTTTACTATAGAGGCAAATCCCGGCACTATCACAAAAAAACATATAAATATTTTTAAAGAAATAGGTGTAAACCGGGTAAGTCTTGGACTTCAGTCAGCAGTTGACGATGAACTTAAAAAGCTTGGAAGGATTCATACATATGATGAATTTCTAAAAAGCTATGATATGGTTCACCGTGGTGGCATAAATAATATCAACATAGATATAATGTCGGATATACCGGGACAGACTCTTGAAAGTTATCAGTATACACTGAATAATGTCGTTAAATTAAAACCTGAGCATATATCAGCATATAGTCTTATCATTGAACCGGGAACACCGTTTTATGAGATGGAGCAGTCCGGAAAACTTGATATCGCAGATGAAGATACAGACAGAAAAATATATCATTTTACAAAAGAGTTTCTTCGGAAAAATGGTTATAAAAGATATGAAATATCCAATTACAGTCATGAAGGGATGGAATGTAAGCACAATATGATATACTGGCGGGCTGACGAATATCTTGGCGTGGGTCTTGGTGCATCTTCGTATATTGCCGGAATAAGATTTAGCAATGAGAGAAATCTTGGAAAATATATTAATGAGAACAGTAAGTCTTCAGAATATAAAATGTCAGCAGATTATAACAAAGTGGCTGGCAGTAATACAGATTCAGAGGGAAAATTAGCAGCAGATAAATATGAACAAGTAAAAAATATTGCACATACAAAAGAAGACGTGACAGTCCTTGACAGAAAAGATATGATGGAAGAATTTATGTTTCTTGGGCTTAGGATGTGTGAGGGTGTTTCGTATAAAGAATTTAAAAGACGTTTTTGTGTTGATATAAGAGAAATATATGGTGGTGTGATTGATAAATTTCTGCAAAATAAGCTATTGGCAGAAGATGGCAATAGTGGTAGAATTTATCTGACAGAGCGTGGCATGGATATATCTAATTATGTTATGTCAGAGTTTATGTTGTAAAGAAGATAAATGATAAAAATGGAGGAAAATACGATGGCAAAAGTAAGTATTCTTATGGGAAGCGATTCAGATCTTCCTATTATGGCAAAGGCAGCAAAGATGCTTGAGGACTTTGGAATTGAATATGAGATGAAGGTTATATCAGCACATAGAGAACCTGATGTATTTGTAGAGTATGCAAAGAGTGCTGAATCAAGAGGAATAGAAGTAGTTATAGCAGGTGCAGGCGGAGCAGCTCATCTTCCTGGAATGTGTGCAGCTATGTTCCCACTTCCTGTAATTGGTGTACCTATTCATACAAAATCACTTGGTGGTGTTGATTCATTATATTCTATAGTTCAGATGCCTTCAGGAATACCTGTTGCAACAGTAGCTATAAATGGAGCAGCCAATGCAGCAATTCTTGCAGCAAAGATGCTTTCTATATCAGATATGGATCTTCGTAAGAAACTTGCTGATTACAAAGAGGGATTAAAAGATCAGGTCGTAGCTAAGGACGCTAAGCTTGGTGAGATAGGATATGATGAATATCTTAAACAGATGTAATTAAAATAATAATATTTATATATTGTTTATATATTGAATTTAAATAAAATAGGAATGTTTTCAGCATATACATATACTGGAAACATTCCAATTTTTATTGGATTTAAAAATTTATAACTATAAAAATAATATAAGAAATGTTTTTAATTCTTCTTAAATTCGAGAAGCTCAAGTCCTTCATTGTCTTCAAGCACCATTCTTATCATCCATTCATTGGCAAAGAGGAGAAGTGGATTACCTTTCATATCTTTAACTGCTTTTACATTATTCATACGTTTAAGCTTGGTTACATCTGTGCTTGGATCACCAACCCAGCGGATATACTCGTATGGGAGTGGCTCAAGTCTTATTTCACAGCCGTATTCATTTTCAAGACGATACTTAAGTACATCAAACTGAAGAACACCTACAACGCCTACGATGATTTCAGACATTCCGGCTGTAAATTCCTGGAATATCTGAATAGCACCTTCCTGTGCAATCTGTGTGATACCTTTTACAAACTGTTTACGTTTCATTGAGTTAAGCTGTACAACACGACTGAAATGTTCCGGTGCAAATGTTGGGATACCTTCGTATTCAAATTTTTTGCCGGGAACAGTTATTGTATCACCTATTGAGAAAATTCCAGGATCAAATACACCAATAACATCACCTGCGTATGCTTCTGATATAACCTGACGGTCCTGTGCCATTATCTGCTGTGGCTGGGAAAGCTTAAGCTTACGGCCGCTTTGTACATGATATACATCAGAACCTGCATCAAATTTGCCGGAGCATATACGCATAAATGCGATACGGTCTCTATGCGCTTTGTTCATGTTGGCCTGAATTTTGAATACAAAAGCAGAAAAAGGTTCTTTGACAGGGTCGATAAGACCTTCATTTGACATACGTGGAAGCGGTGAACTTGTCATCTGCAGGAAATACTTTAAGAATATTTCGATACCGAATGTATTGAGAGCTGAACCGAAGAACACAGGAGAAAGCTCACCCTTGCTGACTTTTTCCATATCAAGCGGATCACTTGCACCGTCAAGAAGCTCGATCTCTTCTGCAAGCTGGTCATAAAGATCATCAGAGATAATATCCTTAAGTTCAGGGTCATCTATTGAATAGTCTGTTTCTGCGGCTGATTTTGCACCACCTACTGATACAGCTTCAAAAGTTCTTATAGTTTTAGCTTTTCTGTCATAAATTCCTTTGAAATTTTTACCTGAACCGATTGGCCAGTTTACGGGACATGTTCTTATACCAAGTACAGTTTCTATATCATCGAGAAGCTCAAAAGAGTCTTTTGCATCACGATCCATCTTGTTGATAAATGTAAAGATGGGAATGTGTCTCATAACACAGACTTTGAACAGCTTGATTGTCTGTGCCTCAACACCCTTTGATGCATCGATAACCATTACTGCGGAATCGGCTGCCATAAGAGTTCTGTAGGTATCCTCAGAGAAGTCCTGATGTCCGGGCGTATCAAGGATATTGATGCAGAAGCCGTCATAATTAAACTGAAGAACAGAAGATGTAACAGAGATACCTCTTTCTTTTTCAATCTCCATCCAGTCGGAAACAGCATATTTAGAATTGGCTTTTCCTTTTACAGAACCGGCAGTATTGATAGCTCCTCCGTACAGAAGAAACTTCTCTGTAAGAGTAGTTTTACCGGCATCGGGATGTGATATAATTGCGAATGTTCTTCTTTTATTGATTTCATTTTGTATATTATCAGCCATTTTAATCTCCTTTTCTTGGCATATTTTTGAAAATTAAGTTAAAAACCCAAATAATTATAATATATAGGAAATTTAGTTTCAAGTGGCATAATGCATAACTACAGATAAACAGCATATTATATAATGAATAAAAATCAGGAAGTGTGACTTATATGGCAACAGTTATGCTTGATGCCGGACATGGCGGATTTGACAACGGTGCATCATTCAATGGAAGAAAAGAAAAAGATGACAATCTTAATCTGGCTTTAGCAGTGGGCAGTATACTTGAAAACAGGGGTATAGATATTCTTTATACAAGAACTACAGACGTATATCAGAGTCCAAATGAGAAGGCAAGGATTGCCAATGAAAGCGATGCAGATTATTTTATTTCATTTCACAGAAATTCAAGTGAGGTTCCAAATACATATTCGGGTGTTCAGACGCTTGTATATGAAAATGATGGAATTCCTGCTGTATTTGCCGAAAATATTAATAATGAACTTGAAAAGGTTGGGTTTGTTAATCTTGGAGTAAGTGTTAGAAAGAATCTGGCAGTACTGCGTGGAACGAATATGCCGGCTGCACTGGTTGAAGTTGGTTTTATAAATACAGATCAGGATAATACATTGTTTGACCTTAAGTTTCCTGAAATAGCACAGGGGATTGCCAATGGAATATACGATACAGTAACCGGTGCAGGACGCATGGATATGCGGGCACAGGAATTTACAGTTGAGGTTGGACTTTTCGGTCATTATGACAATGCAAAAAAACTTGCAGAAAGTATGCAGGAAGACGGATATGACTGTTATATAAAACCGGAAAATAAATATTATGGTGTTCGTCATGGAAAATACGAAACATATGAAGAAGCGAAAAAGGAAAGAGATGACATTTATTCGCTTGGGTATGAGGCAAGGGTTATTGAAAAATAAAGAAATATAGCAGTTTATGATTTTAGCGGTTGTATATTGGCATACAATCGCTATTTATCTTTGTATATGATTTTGACAGGCTGTTGTCCGGCAGGTTTATAGTTATTGGCGAATAGTTCCATAGTAGGTATTAGATTTTATTGTGAAAGATAATTACAGATGTGCATAATTTACAAATAAATAAAAAGATTATTGATTTTTGGTTTACTTGTACTATAATAAGGTTAATTAGTAAAAAAACTAATGATATGTTTACGCAAATGGGAGGTGTTATTATGATTAGTTTTTTTATATGTCTCGGTTTACTGATTGGCGGTTACTTTGTATATGGTAAAATAGTTGAAAATACTTTTGCACCTGATGACAGAGAAACACCTGCAGTCAGAATTAATGATGGTGTTGACTATGTAGTTATGCCACAATGGAAATTGTTCCTTGTACAGCTTTTGAATATTGCAGGTCTTGGTCCTATTTTCGGAGCTATGCAGGGAGCACTTTGGGGACCTGTAGTATTTTTATGGATTACATTTGGTACTATTTTTGCAGGCGGTGTACATGATTATTTCTCAGGTATGCTGTCAGAACGTAACAATGGTGCATCAATTTCTGAGGTATGCGGAATTTATCTTGGAAATGTGATGAAGAATGTAATGCGAGTATTCAGTGTCGTACTCCTTGTTATGGTTGGTACGGTATTTGCTGTAGGACCTGCAGGTCTTATCGTTACACTGTTTAAGAATGGAGGAGTTACAGGAATAGTTACAAGTGCTGAGTTTTGGCTCTGGATCATTCTGCTTTACTATTTTATTGCTACATTTATTTCAATTGATAAGATCATCGGCCGTATTTATCCATTGTTCGGAATATGTCTTATCGTTATGGCAGCCGGAGTTATAATTGGTATCTTTACTCATTCAGAATTTACGATTCCTGAAATCTGGAGCAACTTTACCAATATGCATCCGGACGGCAAACCTATCTGGAGTTTCATGTTTATAACAGTTGCATGTGGTGCTATCTCAGGATTCCATTCAACACAGTCACCACTTATGGCACGTTGTATGAAATCTGAGAAACAGGGTCATTTCGTATTCTATGGTGCCATGGTAGCAGAAGGTGTTATTGCTCTTATCTGGGCAGCAGCAGGATGTGCTATCTACAAGGTTACAGGAGGTCTTAGCACCGGACTTGGCGAAATACTTGCAGGCGGACAGTCAGCAGCTATCTATGATGTATGTATCAAGACAATGGGCAGTGTAGGTGTTGCACTTGCTATGATCGGTGTTATTGTATGTCCTATCACATCAGGTGATACAGCATTCAGAAGTGCACGTCTTGTACTGGCAGACTGGTTCCATATTGATCAGGACAAGCTTCAGAAACGTCTTATACTTTGTGTACCGCTTTTGGCAGTTGGTGCATTTGTTGGTCATCTTGATTACGCTGTAGTATGGAGATACTTTAGCTGGACAAACCAGACACTTGCCATGATCGTATTGTGGACAGCAAGCATGTATCTGTTCCGCGAGAAGAAGAATTACTGGATTACAGCGGTACCTGCAACATTCATGAGTGCAGTTTCAATGACATATTTCTTCTGCGCAGATGAGTGTCTTGGATTTTCTACAGCAGTTGCATATCCGGCAGGAATAATCCTTGCAGCACTGTTTTTGGGTATTTTCTTATATGCAACAAGAAAACCTGCAAAGAATGTAACAGCATAATAAGGGAGTGATGTTTATGTTAGGATCACAGAGGCTTGGCAGTGTATCACTGTCAGATACAGAACTAAAAGAAGATAAAAAATCCTGTAGGAAATTCGGACCATGCGGAGTTGGAGAAAAAGCAATTTATCTGAATAGCTTTTATATAGACAGACAGTATTATGTTCCAATAAAATCTGTTAGAAGAATTTTCAAAAGAATAGCTATGAGCAAGGGCGGATTTACCGGCAAAGGTGTATTTGGCACACTGCCATACCTCGTGGTCGAATATGATGATGGCAGAGAAAAACAGTGCAATTTTAAGCACGAGGAGGATGTTGACAGGTTACTTGCATATGTAGAAACGAAGTTTCCGGATATTCCTTTACACAGCGAGAAGGCAGAACAAAAGCTTTCTGAAAAGGCTAGGAAGCTTGCTGAAAAACAGCGTACAGGCCATATTTCAGATTCTGTCAGAAAAAACATTGATACATTGGAAAAAGCAATCAATTATCTGCATAAAGACTCGGATCTTTATATGAACCTGAGCCAGTCAGCAAAGAAAAAAAGAGTGTATGACAGAAGCAATCCGACATATAAATGGGTGGCACTTGCCATAACGTTATTGGGAGTTGCAGCACTTGTGTATGGCATATATGCAATTGTGGCACATGCAGGATTTGGTATGTATTTCCTTCTTTTTGGACTGGCTGCAATATTTCTGTTTTCAGGAGCCAGTGTACTTCCAACGTCGCACAATAACAAAGCATATGTTGAGAAGAGGCAGATGAAATCTGTCGAGGATATGAGCCGTTATATTAAAAAGTATCCCGATTTTCCGGTTCCTGCATGTTACGCACACCCTGTTGTGTTAAAAAGAATGCAGGATATCTTTAAAGAGGGACGTGCAGAAACTATGGCACAGGCTCTTGAAGTTTTGAAAGATGATTTAAAAGCTTTGAATTCAAGTGTTGTAGTAGAGCAGGAAGAGTATGAGGAAATAGTTGCGATAAAGCCAATGTTTCTTGTAATGGGTTATAGATAGAGAAAAAAACACTTGCATTTATTGGAAGTAAGTGCTAAACTTAAAAAGTAAATGATAAACAATAGTAAGAGTGGGCTGCGAAGTCCACTCTTTAGTTTTGTGGTTAAGTAACAGAATGAACTGTTGCATAGTTAAAAGAAGAAAAGAGGTTATGTACTTGACAAAACGTGAGGAATATGAGAAACGAACTGAGGAACTTCTTGCACCGATCATGGAAGAAAATAATTTTGAACTGGTTGATGTTGAATACGTAAAAGAAGCAGGAAACTGGTATCTGAGAGCTTACGTTGATAAAGAGGGCGGTATTACGCTTGATGACTGCGAACTGGTAAACAGAGCGTGGAGCGACATAATGGATGCCGAAGATTTTATCCCTGATGCTTATATTCTTGAAGTGAGTTCTCCGGGACTTGGAAGACAGCTCAAGAAGGATAAGGACTTTAAAAGAAGTATAGGTGAAGATGTTGACGTAAGATTTTATCGTGCCAGAAAGATTCCGGCAGGTAAAGGTGGCAGGGAAGTGTCAGTAAAAGAGATTACAGGAACGCTAAAAGATTTTACTGATGATACTATCACAATAGAAACGGATTTTGACTCAGAGTATCAAATCTCACGTTCAGAGATTTCAACTGTCAAGCTGACGATAGATTTCTGATATATAATAAGGAGGATTTAATAATGGCGGCAAAGAAAACAAAATCAACAAAGGCAGAGCGTTCTGAATTGATAGAAGCATTAGATGCTATCGAAAAAGAAAAACAGATAAGCAAAGAAATAGTGCTTGAAGCAATTGAGAATTCCCTTTTGGCAGCATGTAAGAATCAGTATGGCAATTCTGAAAATATAAAAGAAAACATCAATCGTGAAAC
>CAZFFA010000069.1:8481-11308 GCA_964517955.1 uncultured Jutongia sp.
GAAGTAAAAGTATTTGCAGAAAAAACAGTAGTTGATGATGACGATATAGAAGATGACAATCTTCAGATGGGTATTACAGAAGCAATCTTAAGATATGATGTTCATGAGATTGGAAATGTAGTTGATGTAGAAGTGACACCTAAGAATTTTGGAAGAATTGCAGCACAGAAGGCAAAACAGGTTGTTGTTCAGAAAATCAGGGAAGAAGAAAGAAAAGTGCTTTACGTACAGTATCTTGAGAAAGAAAGAGAAGTAATAACAGGTATCGTTCAGAGATATAGTGGCAAAAATGTATGTGTAAACCTTGGTAAGATTGATGCAATACTTATGGAAAGTGAACAGGTTAAGACAGAACATTTTAAACCAACAGAACATATCAAACTTTATGTAGTAGAAGTTAAGGATACGCCAAAGGGTCCTAGAATTACATTGTCACGTACTCATCCGGAATTTGTTAAGAGACTTTTTGAAGAGGAAGTCACAGAAATTCAGGATGGTACAGTTGAAATTAAAGGAATTGCAAGAGAAGCCGGCTCACGTACAAAGATGTCTGTTTATTCTGAAAATCCGAATGTAGATGCAGTTGGAGCATGTGTCGGTATTAATGGTGCAAGAGTAAATGCAATAGTAGAAGAACTCAGAGGTGAGAAGATTGATATCATAACATGGAGTGAATCACCTGAAATTCTTATCGAAAATGCATTAAGTCCTGCTAAGGTAGAATCTGTTGAGGTCGATGAGGAAGAAAAGACAGCACGTGTTGTTGTTCCTGAAAACCAGTTATCACTTGCTATCGGTAAAGAGGGTCAGAATGCAAGACTTGCAGCAAGACTTACAGGTTACAAGATTGATATAAAATGTGAATAATTACTACAATAAATAATGACCTGAAAACTAGGGAGGTGTCTGTATGGGAACGAATAATAATATGCGGGTAAGAAAAGTTCCATTGCGTCAGTGCACAGGCTGTGGTGAACGCAAAGAAAAGAAAGATCTTATTAGAATTATAAAAACACCAGAAGATACAATTGAGGTGGATTTTACAGGAAAGAAAAATGGAAGAGGCGCATATATATGTAATTCAACCGAATGTTTAAAACTTGCTAAGAAACGCAAATCATTGGAACGTTCCCTGAAGACGTCCATCCCGGATGAAGTATATCAGCAAATCGAAAAGGAGATGGTGAGCGATGAAAACTGATAAAGCTCTTGGATTGGTGGGAATCGCCACAAAAGCGCGAAAAGTTGTAAGTGGTGAATTTATGACTGAGAGTTCTGTTAAGTCAGGAGATGCAATGCTTGTTCTAGTTGCAGAAGATGCATCTGACAATACTAAGAAAAAATTTACTAATATGTGTGAGTTTTATAATGTACCAATTCGCATATATGGAACAAAAGATGAGCTTGGTCATGCTATGGGCAAAGAATTTCGTGCCTCTTTGGCGGTTACTGATAAAGGCCTTGCAAAGGCTGTTATGGAGAAAATGGATTAGGAGGTCATAAGAACGTATGGCAAAAATGAAAATATATGAAATTGCAAGAAGCCTGCAGGAAAAAATGCCGGATCTGCAAAGCAAAGATGTAGTTAGTTTCCTTAAAGATAATGGCTTTGAAGTAAAAGGTATACAAAGCAGCATAGAAGATGATGCTATAGGATTCCTTCTTAAGAATTACAGTAAGATTACTTTGAAAAAACATTCTGAAAAGAAAGCAAGTGACGAAAGTAAGAATGAAGATGTGAAGAAAAAGAAAACAGAAGAAAAGAAATCATCAAAGGAAAAGACAGAAGAGAAGAAAGCTGATAAGGACACCTCAGAAAAGAAAGAAACTATAGAAAAGAAGGAAGTTTTGGAAAATAAAGAGGTTTCAGAGAAGAAAGAAGCTTTGGAGAATAAGAAAACTTCCGAAAAGGAACAGGATGCTGTGAAGGAAGAAAAGAAGGAACAGCCTGCTGTAGAAGAAAAAAAGAAAACTCAGACAGAGAAAAAGGCAGTAAATGAAACAACATCAGATAACGAAGCAACTGAAGAGAAAAGAGATACGATGAATCAGAACGGACAGAAGAAAGAAAATAATAAACAGAATAATAATAAGGGTGCTAATCAAGGAGAAAGAAACCAGAATGGTAGCAGCCGTAACAATGATAATCGTAATGGCGGTCAGAATGGAAGAAGTCAGAACGGTTATAATAATCGCAATGGAGAAAATAGAGGCGGCTACAATAATAACCGAAATGGCGAGAACCGTAACGGCAATGGAAGAAACCAGGGCGGCTACAATAATAACCGAAATGGTGAAAATCGTAATGGCAATGGAAGAAACCAGGGCAGCTACAACAATAACCGAAATGGTGAGAATCGTAATGGCAATGGAAGAAACCAGGGCGGCTACAACAATAACCGAAATGGTGAGAATCGTAATGGCAATGGAAGAAATCAGGGCGGTTACAACAATAATCGCAATGGCAATGGCGGAGGATATGGCAGAAGTTCTGCACCAATGCCAATGGATTCTATGAAATCTGAGGTTAAGCAGTCACGTCAGCAACGTGCCAATAAGGATGCAAGAAATTCAAAGCAGAGATATAACAAGGATTACAGAAGTGAGGATGAAATCTTATATGGCAAGAATAGACCACATAAGAAGAAAGATCCAAACCGCAAGGGTGCATTTATTAAGCCGGAACCAGTTATTAAGCCTGCCGAGCCAGAAGATGGAATCCGTACAATAACTCTTCCGGAGAAGATGACTATAAAAGAGCTTGCAGATACAATGAAAGTTCCTGCAGCTACTATTATCAAAAATCTTTTCCTTCGTGGTGAAGTTG
>CAZFFA010000070.1:0-11289 GCA_964517955.1 uncultured Jutongia sp.
CTTTCTGCCTTGTAGCGCATCAATCGCCGCCTGTCTGCTGATTAAGTCACTCATTCCTTATCCCCTCTCATTTCACATCAATTCGGTCAATACTGGACCCATCAAACAAGCTTCCCATCGTCAAGCAGTTCACGAGCTTCTCTCTCCATTCTGCGCTGAATGACTGCGCAATTCGTCTCCTTGCACGTTTTACACATCGGCCTGACGGTTTCGAAGATTTCCGGGCAAGCCTCCTTGAGGACTCTCAACATCTCCTGGGCGAGCCATCTGTGTTCATCCATCGCCCTAAGACAAAGCCGCTTTGGGAAATACTCTAACCACGTTCTGAAGTTACCCGTGATGTACACATCGTACACGGCTGCCTTCGGAAGGCAGTACAAGGCTTTTTCCGGACCGCACTTTTTCAAAACCTCTTGATAGATTTCCATCTGCTTTGCAATTGCTTTGTCAACTACGGCATCTCCGGTGTAATGGGCATCTTTCAGCTCGGTATGTCTAGAAGACTGTACCGTGAAGCTGAAGTGTCTGTGTCTCGTGATTTGGAGCAGACAGGCCACGCTCATCTGCACTCTGAGGGTTGCGTAGCAGTGTTCCAGGACACTCAGATGCCCGAGCTTAATAATCTTCTTAACGACTTTCTTGCTGGGCTGTGTTTTGTAGCAGACAGCCGCAATGTTCGCAAGTTTCTTCATCGGATTCTCCGTGATGTCAATCAATTCTACTGTCATTTTCCTTCTCCTCATCGTCTCTCAATGCGTACAAGATTCTTTGAGACAGAATCTTGTTGTATTTTCGCATCGTGTGAATCTGGTCTAGGAGCAGAGCTTTCTCTTGTTTATCGAGCTTGTATTTCCTCGCGGTCTTCTTCGTTCTCGCCAATCGATATTCGAGATCGTTTTGCTCCTCCATCAGTGCTTGAACATATGGCCGCATTACTCTTTTCTCTCCATTTAACGGACAATCAACCCGTTATCAAATCTCTCAATGTTCCGCTCACTTCGTCGCTCAATGCTTCAAGCTCATCAATCAATGCCTCAAGCTCATATGCCATATCACTTGCGTCACTTTTGCCGCTTCTGATGCTTCGTTCCACCCCATAAAAATCTGCGGCATATCCGCTGAGGTTTTCGGCAATGTGCCTTGCCGTATCGGCTGCCTCGTTCCTTGTCATCATGACTCATTCCCTCCATTATTACGGGACAATGATATGTGCTTCTTTTTGCCATAACCCCGGAATAACTACAACCCCGTCTTTCTTGTTGAGCCAGTCAACATATTCCACGGCTCGCTTATATTCCGTTACTGTGATTGCGTCTTTCATGTTTGCCTCCTCATCTGAAGTAGATCGTGTTCGGATTGTGTTTCTCTTCTTCGGAAGGTTTGAGGGCCAGAGCGATGACTCCCTTGATGATCGCTTCAAGCTCTCCAGGACTTGCCTCCCTACCATTCTTCCGGCACAGGTCGAGATAGCTCTGCACTGCGATGTTTACGCCCCCGATTCCCGTGATCTTATCTAGCTCTTCCTGCTGAGTCTCGTTTACCATCTTTCTGATGTCTCCGGCGAATTCGTTGTACTGCTTCTTGCAAATCTCGGTTGCAGCCTTCTCGACGGATTCGTTGATACTCTTGAGAGCCGTTTCTGTTCTTTTGTCAATCGCCCTCGTGATGCTGTATCTCGCCCTGCTCAAGTCTCCCACAGCTTTTGACAGCTCTTTGATTTTTGTTTCGAGCTTCTCAGCTTTTTCTTCCAGGTTGTCGCTCATTTTTCTCTTTTCCCCTTTCTCTCTAATCTTTTATGCATTCGTGTTTAAAGGTTCAATCGTAACTAAAATACACTTCTTCCATGGCAGAGTACGGATCCACTTTTTGACTTCCTTGTCGTATTCGTCATCTGGAAGGTCGAAGACTCTGTCGTTGAATTCCTCCGGGGCGTAACGGTCTGCGAAATCAGTGTAAAAGCATTCCGCGTTTTCTCGTGTCCACGTCTCCCCGTCCGGCGTGGTCCACACGTCTTGCACTTCTGCTTCGTCAACCTCGCCAGTCCAGTAAGAGAATTCATCCCCACCCACGACCTCATATGCGACATAGGCCATGATCGGAAGGTCTGGATGCTCAGACACAATCTTCAGCAATTTCCTGCCACTCTCATTCATTTTCCTTTCTCCTTTCCCACAGGCATGGAAGCGCTTCGTCTAAACGCATATTTCTCACTCTCCTTTTGTTTTCAAATTCTCCGAAGTCTCTCGTTGGCCCCGGAAACTCCGATTCCGTATGGCTTGATCATGTCGTAAATCCTGCTCCCGAGCGCTCCGTCAATCCTTGTGATTTCGTTGAGCGAAAGCTCACTGGAGAAGAGGGTCGTTAAATTGTTCACGTATCTTGCGTTCACCAGGTCGAACAGGATTCTCATCTCATCTCGGTCGGTGTCCACGAGATTCCCTTTGCTCATCCTCCCGGAGAGCTTTAACAGATCGTCGATGTAGAGATTATCACAGGTTTTCCACTTATACATCGCCTCTTCGTAATCGCTGTCGAACCCTCTTGCAGCTTTCACGAGGTTCGGCATCTCGGCCCTGTAGGCGAAGTAGAAATGCGGTTCCTTGAATCGTTTGGTCAATTCCAAACATATCCCGATGCAGATGTGCGTCTTTCCTGTCCCGGCCTTTCCAAACGCCCCGAACCCGGGTCCGTTCTTCTTGTGATTCTGGAGATACTTGCAAGCCAGTTCGAGCATCTTCCTCGCCTCCGGGCTTCTGTTCGGGTCGAACCGACTCAGCGAATACCTCGCATAATCGTCTGGCCTTATCCCGGACTGTTTCAGTCTTGCCCGGAGCCTCCGTTTCTCGTAGCAATCAGGGCAGTGCTTCATGTAGGTGTGTCCATTCTCTTCAACCACCGGAACCCACCCGGAACCTCCACAGGTCATGCAGTGAAGATCATCTTCTTTCTTCACTGGCTCTTCCTCTCTGAGAGGCATCTTCTTAAGCTTCTCGAGAGTCTTGAACCAAATGTTCTCTTCCATCCTCACCACCTCTTAGTATGGGATTAGTTTCCAGTCATCGTTTTCGACGTTCAATGTCGGGCTTGGCTTCTCATGTTTTTTGTCCATCCTTGCCCAACTCTTGATTGTGGCATAGTGATTTTTGTATTTCTTGTTCTTAGAGGCAATGTATTCGCTCAGAGCTTCAATGCGATCTTGATAGTCAGTTGGGAACTCCTCTTGAAGTTTCTCGTACTCTTTATCGGTTAAGAGGACGTTCTCGAATTCTCCGTATTTTCTTTTTTCACAGGGGGAGGGTTCCGAGGATTCATCCGAGGATAATAACCTTGTATTCTCTTGTGTATTTACTTGTTCTGTAATCTCTTGTATGTAGTTTTTATCATTTTGATATGTTCCGATACTATCATTTTGATAAGAATTGTCTGTATCATTTTGATAAAGAGAATTTTGCCTTTTCATGATTTCGGATTTCGTGTCTTCCTCGGCCTTCATCGCAACTTTTGCTTGTTCGTCCTCCCACTTTTTCAACGCTTCGTTGATTTTTTCTGGAATTGGACGGATAAATGTCGTTGGAATTCCCTTGAATTTGTGGATTTCGACAACGATGAAGCCCAGCTTTTTAAGTGCGTTGAGCGCTCTCGACACGGCTTGCGGTTCCACACAAACCTCTGCTCCGAGTTCTTGTCTTGTTTTTGCCACCCAGAAATGGCCGTATCTGAAGATCGTCACCTTGAGCTTCCCCGTAGCCTTCGAGGGAGTGAACCAATAAAGGATTCTCTCAAGGATGATCGCATTGCGGATGCTGTCTCCGGTGATTGCGAAGTATTTGTGGTGGAAAATCACACATTTATCAACGCTTGGATATGCGTCACTCATTTTTTCCTCCTTCTCCATAGTCAAGCATCGCCAGTTCCCCGGGAGTCATCGTCTCAATGCTAAAGGCCTTGCAGTCTTCCACGACTGCTTCGATGAGTCTTGACATCTGAGCCTTGTTGTAAGTGCTACTCCCCGGATAGCAGAGAAGCACTGTGTGTCCGTCTGTGTGGGCAACCATGTCCGTGACCCAACCCAATCCGTGACTTTCCCAGAGCTTGCGGAACGATTCGGCTGCATCGTCGGATACGGAAACAGCTTCGAAGCTTCCCACGTTCTTGATGTATTCTCTGTAGATCGCTTCCTTCGGAACGTGCATCTTCTCAGAGAGCTTCTGAATGAGTTGCCAGAAGTAGGCGTTGGCGTTCAGACTCCGTTTTTCTCTCACTCTCTTGATTGCGAGATCATATGGAACTCCATCCTTCAGCTTGTCGGAGATTTCCACGATTAATTGAGGATTATCGGTTCTCACCGTGGCGGAGAAGGAGAATTGGTAATCACCTTCTCCCGTCACGTCTTCTAATCTAATCAGCTTCATAGTTCCTCCCCACGAGAGCGATAAATTCTTCTCTCGTGTGATTTTTCTCATAAGCTTCCTGGGCGAGTCTTTTGAGTCTCACATCGAGCTTCCTATTGAAATGCACCGCCCCATCGCTCATGTTGTGACAGCGATTGCAGAGCGGGACGATGAAACCTTCTCGTTCGGAGATTTTTCTGCGGCCCGTCCCCGCAAAAATGTGATGCACACATTCTGCAGGGCGGCCACAGAAAAAACAGACGGAGAAATCATCTGTGAGCAGTGATTTTCTCATTTTTCAATCCCGTACATCTCAGACGAGAGCTTCTTCTTCAGGAGATTGATTGCTTTCGCCGCATTGATCGGAGTAAGGTCTTCAATCCTTTCTACTTTGTAGTAGGAAAGCATCTGCTTCACGTCCGTATGGGTCTTGGCAACGAGCACTTCAAGCTCGTTCACGAGCTTCTGGGAGAGCTTTTGAGAAGGTTTTTTTTCTTCTACGGCAGTTTCCTTAGGAGACGATTTTTGCACGTTTCTGGGCTTATTTTCGCCGTCCTCAGGCTTCCCGCTCGTTGCATCCGGGTCATTCTCGGAGTTGTCGATGAGAAACAGCCCGTTGAGAGCGTATTTCCTTGCGTAGGAAGAAGATGCTCCAGTCACCTGTGACTCGTCCATCTTCGCTTTCGATGTCTGCTCTCGGGCAAAGCCCGTAGTAGTGATGGTAGGGTCGCCGGGTCTGCTTGCGCATCTCAGAGTGCAGAGAGCTTGCAGGTAAAATCTGTCTCCGATGGGCTTGATCTCGTCGGTGATGGTCAGGAGCAGTCCGTACATCGACAGGAGAGGCTTTGCAGCTTCAAGGATGTCCTCGGCGGAGCGATATTTAAATCCACCGAAGCTGTTGTCTCTGTCTTTGGGGCTTTTGAGCAGAGTCTGGACTTCGACGAGCCGTTCCCAAATGTTCATTTCTTCGAGTTTTTTCTTCTCTTCAGCCATGTCTTTTTCCCTTTCTGAACTCGGCCTGTATAGCACGGATTTTCCCATCAAGACCTGGAGGAGGCGGAAGGTGAGAAACCCACCCACGCAGGAGGTTTGGATTGCGGCAGGAATAAATCGTATAATTCCTTGTCCTTCTTCTCTCTGCGTGATATTGTTCGATTAATGCCTCTTGCCATTCGTGATAGTTGGAAGCAAGATCACTCATTATCTTCTCCTCCCCTCGAAAACGTGCTATACTGTTCTTAGTCGTTATTTTTTCTTATTTTCTTTCTCTCTTTGCTCACCAGTCGAAAGATTGGTGAGCCTTTTTTTCTTTGAGAAGTCTTCTTCTCTCGGCTCCCCGTGCTGAGTTGAGGAGCATTGCGCAATCCGGGCAGAGAAATTGCTTACTGCTTGTCGTGCAAAACAGTTCGCCGCAATTGATGCAATGCTTCGTGAAGGATTCCTTGTCGAATTTAACAAGGTTGATTTCCTTGCGAGGCCGGAGCGTTAAGCTTTGCACAGCTTCTTCGTACTTTCCCCGCTTTAAGTAGACAAGGATAATTTCGGGCTGATTTGTAAACCACCGCTTAAACTCACGACTTCCGAGATAGTCGATTGCACTGGCATGATCGCCTTCGAGGTATCTGTGGAGTTCTTTCTCTGCCATGAGCAGTGCGACTCCGGAGAGGTCTTCATAGATTCGTCTGTTCATTTTCTCTTCCCTTCCTTGCGGGGCGGGTCTTCGAGGATGTCTGTGACATCACATCCGATGCCCCTTGCGATTTTTCCGATCGTGCGGCATTTTGCAGCTCCGTTGCGGACGTTTCATTTCTCTCGTTTTTCCTCTCATTTTCTTTCCTTTCTCTAATCTTGGATTTTCTTCAAAAGTTTGTTGAAGTCTACATTTAAAGCTTTACAGGCCAGATAGATCGTCGACAACGATGGGGTTTTGGGATGAAGGTATGTGTACATTGCCCACATCTTCTCCGTCAGTCCTACTCTCACAGCTAAATCTTTGTCTGTGATTCCCTGCTTTATTCTTTCCTCTTCAAGAATCGGGATTGCCTTCCGCCTTACCTCTCCCGTTAACTGCGGGAACTTCACAGGGCAGGGCTTTGTCATCTCTCTTAGCGACACCCCGGGAGCGAGGAAATCTCGAAGCAAGAGGTACTCTTTGGGTTCGAGGAGTGCAGGGTTTTCGGCTCTTTCCCACCTGAGCAACCAGTCGTGATTCCGGCCCGCTGCCTTTGCGACATTCAAGGTCGTGAACCTCTGGGAGATTCTATAGAATCTCACCCAATCCCGGAAATTCTTGTTCATCTCGTCATCCACCACATTACCTCCTTGTCTTAACCCTCACGATAAGCTCCTGTCCGGGCTGAATCGTCCCGACGTTTTCAATTCCGTTGTCTCTTTTGACCCTTTCGATCATCTCTCTGATGTCTTCGTGCCAGAGAGTCGTGCTTTCGCAGATTTCCCAGAGAGTCTGACCGGAATTTACGATTACCTTCTTTTCAATGTAGGGAGTCGGCTCCGGCTGTGTCGTTTCCAGATAAATTCCTGTTCCGACGATCGCCGCAAGCGTTGCTACCATCATCCCCTTCACTAGATTTCTCATTCTCCCACTCCCCTTGGTGCTTAACCATGTAATCCGCAATAAACTCAATCAGCTCGTCCATTTTCTAACCTCGATTCTAATTTTTGAACTTTCAAGGTAAAAAAAAGCACGCTGATAAAGCTTACAGGCTCGCCCAGAAGCGAAACGGCCTTAAACATTTCCGGCTGTGTCCACGGCCATACTCCGTTCAACTTCTGCGTCAAAGTCCTTTCGCTCATGCCCATTGCGGCGGCGAAGGCCTTCCGGGTGCCGAACACCTCGATGATTTTTCCAAGCAGTTTTCTCTGGTCGAACACCGGGCCTTTTTTTCTTCTCTTCATCCTATCACCTCCTAGGTTCTATTTTTTTGAACATATTCAGTATACCACGACTTAAAATAAATTCAATAGGGAAGTTCAGATTTTTTAATTTTTAATAATTATGAATTAAACTTTTGTGATATAATATAGGAAAAAGGCAAGAGGTGAGCATAATGTCGAATACGGCTGAAAGGCTAAGAGAAGCCATGAAAATAAGAGGAATGCGGCAGGTTGATATATGCGAGAAGACAGGGATTGTCAAATCAGCGGTCAGTCAATATCTGTCCGGGAAAGTCATTCCCATGCAAGACAAGGTTTTCCTGCTCTCAGAGGCCTTATCCGTCTCTCCGGCAAGGCTTCTGGGGCCTTTTCATGCCCTGGGCCAAGATTTGCGTTAACCATATATAGAATACAGGTTTTCCAAAAAATTCTACACGAGACTCCGGGCGGGGCGCCCGACCACCGTTTTTTACCCCCCACTCCAGTACCTTAGCGAACTAAAGTGGTAACAAACTAACGAATTAACTAGGTAACAAGCTAACGAATTAGCGCAATAAATTATCCGCCGGCCAGCCGCTCCCCTCCCCTCGCTCTCAACCTACCCCGCTAATATCTCTTTTTACGATATACCACCAGCCGTTACAATGCACAGCTATAGTAGGATGAAGTCGCCCCCCCACGCTCAGATTTTATATAAATCTTTTGGATTTTTTTAAAAAAGCCATTGACTTTATATAAGCACTATTGTATAATATAGACAAGAAGAGAGAGAGAAAAGAAAGGGGATTTGAAAATGAAAGTATGGATTAGTAGCGAGTACGACTACAACAACGGACGTTTAAGCGGAGAGAGGAGGCAACAAAAAATGGATTATGAGCAAGTAGCTGCTAGTCTTTATGATGGTGGATGGAGGGCTTTTGAACAAGGTTAAATCATTATCAAATAAGGGGGAATAAAAAATGATTAGAATGAATCACGTTTTGAGAAAGTACCAATTAAGAAGTATGAGCGCTACGGTTTACCACATGAGTGATAGAGCTGAAGTTCTGAAGAGTTATGATACGATCGTAGCTATTGAGCTACCAGATGGAACGATCGCTTATAGCCCTTTTTGGACTAGCACTGATGGTAGTATGACTACAAAAAGGCATATTACCACATGGAGCGGAACGCCTATAAATGCAATTAGAAATGGCCTTGAAAATCACCTCTACAAAACATGGAATGATGTTGATAAAGACTATTTAAGGGCCATTGAAGTAGCCACGGGGGGCCATATCGAATAGATAAAAACGGCTACAACAACGGACGCTTAAGAGGATATTAAAAAATAAGGGAGGCGTAAACCATGAACAAAGAATTAAAAAAACAGTTTGAAAACATTATCAATAATTATTTAAAAGTACAAGAAAACAAAAGCAGCCTTGTAAAAGATATGAAAAATACAGAAAAAGAATCTAACTGGAAAAAATACCAGGAACAAAACAACGAACTGGAATACTTGCAAGTATTAGAAAATGTTTATGAAATGATTTTAAGTAAAGCAGCCAAAAATGTAATTCTTGATGCTATGAAAGAAGAATCCCAAAAAGCAAAAAGCAAATTGTTAAAACCTATTCGTTTTAAAGTAGTACGGGATTTTTTAAAAAATATTTTAGAATCAGACAAAATTCATTGCTACGTTAGCAGCAATGAATATAGAGTTGAAATAAAATTTTATGTAGTTAAAACACAATATAATAATAATTGGATTTGTGTATATCTGGGTGATTTAATGGAAAATGCACCTTCATGGGAAGAAAGATTTTTCAGTGTTGAAAACATCGAAAAGGCAAATTTTAGCAGTTTGAATTATAATCCGGAAGAAATTGCAAAAAATTATATCAATTTTTGTAAAACAGCTAAAAAAGAATTAGAAGAATTTAAAAGCCACTGGGAGAAAATGAGAAAAGCAGCAACAAATAATTGTGAATTTTGCTACATGGGAAAATATAAAAATAGTTTAAATGAATATTTTTACTTTTAAAAAAAGGAGTGAAAAACAATGAGAAAATATTATGCTGGTACTAATATTTATGACGCGCGGTTGGACTGGTCCTCTCTCGGTTGGTCTTTTTGGGCTTTTGATAGCAAGGCGGATAGGGATAAATATGTTGACGATAACGAATTCCGGGGCGGTAATCTGAAAACCATCGCTGTTACCCGGCGGCAGGTTTGTGAAGCCATGGGATCCAGTTGGGTTATCAGTAAGGGAGGCCGTGTATGTGCCGACGATCAGGACGCGGACGAATGGGATTATAAAATCCGCTTTTTCCGGGAGGCCCGGAAGGCCGGGATCCTCTAGGGAGGCTGAAAATCGGTTTACTTTGACAAGGACAAAATAAGAAAGGCTTTAGAAGAAGAATGATTATTATATTACTATATCCAGTCTTTCCGCTCGTCGCGCTTATATGGTACTACAGCCGCCCCCGGTAGCGGCTGTATTTTTTTGCCTGTCGTTGTAACAATGTTTATTACATTCCCCTGGATCGTCCATGCTATTTCTTTTGGCTGCCCTTCCCCTGGATCGTCCATGCTATTTCTTTTGGCTGTCATTGTAATAAAGATTATTACATTTACTGTCATGTATGGGGCTGTGCTATATCCTGTCACGATATACGCCTACATGGTCCAGCGATTTTCCCAAAAGTCACTACCCTGCTACACGCCTATATTTCAGTTTTGTGGGCTGTCTTGCCTTTGTGATACTTTTTATACCTGTTCTAAAAAATCGGCTTTCAAACCGCTTTCAAGTTTCAGTTCTGACAAGGGGTTTTTCCGTGCATATAAGTATATACGCCGCTATTTTTTCGCCCTTCAAAACGCGTTTAACACGGTCTAAAAATGGGCGTTTTACACCATTTTGTCCCTTGTTTTTGTGGCCTGTCTGAATTTTCTGAAACTTCTAAAACACACTTTTCAGCCGGGTTTTCGGTGCGGTTGAACCGGGTTTTCGGAAAAATCCTCTTAATGGCGCACGTGCATTGGTTTGAAAATTCCTTAATGGCCGATTTGCATTGGTTCCCCTTAATGCGCCACGTGCATTGGTCAGCGGATTCCCGTGTTTCCGGGCAAAGGAAAAGCGGAACCGCCATGTAGCCACACACGACGATTCCGCTTCCCCAAGGAGGGTGTAAAAATGAAACACAAAATAGCAATGGCGGTGTCACCACGGGCCGGTATACTGCGCCGCTCCCCGGCTCGTTCGGTGACAAAATCCCCATGCAATCCCATGTGGAGAGAGGTGCGCTGGTTCCACCACATGAGTTAGGGTACAACAGGAGAACGTTCATGATACGTCCCCTTCACGCCTGTACGTTCGTTTGGCCGAAAGGATGAAAGACCAGAAGCGTAGGCTTTAGTTCCCTAGCTCTTATTATACCACGAATGTAGGTGAATGAATATGGCCCCATGTGGTCATTGCTGTAGCCATCCCACATTTGCTCTAACAGCCCATAATTGGGCCTTGTATCCACGCTGTGTGGGCGTTCAGAGCCGCTTGTATGGCCGCAAGATTGCCCCCTGTACACTTGATACGCCCCACCCCCATTGCCGCTTGTCACGGGGCAAATAAGGCCCATGCGTGGCAACCGCATGACTCCACCCGCAATGGCAATCGCAGTAACAACCGCATTAGCAACCGCAAAAGCACTGGCAATAGCATTTCCACAAGCAATCGCAATAGCATTAGCAATAGCATTTTACATATATTGTGAAATTGTGCGAATTTGCAATAGCATTTGCAATAGCATTAGCATTAGCAATAGAAATATTCTGTGCATCATTTGATTTTCTAGGAAGGCGTTTCCCTCGATTTTCCGGGAAGGCAAAAGTAGAACCTTGATTTTCCGGGAAGGGCTTCCATCGAATTTCTAGGAAGGCAAAAAGTAGAACCCCTTCCCATTTTCTAGGAAGGGGCTTGTTTTAGTTTTCTTCAATAATGTTATTGAGCTAATTGCGTGAA
>CAZFFA010000071.1:0-11222 GCA_964517955.1 uncultured Jutongia sp.
TTGCGAAAATTGCGTAGCAATGGAGCAATCCGTGGCATCAGTTGGGGTCAAAATATCTTTTGACCCCAACATCATTATATTAATAAAAATGGATAGGAGATAGACATGAAAAGATATCCAAAAACACATGGTACAGATTATGATTCAATAAGCGGGACAGGGAAAGGGTCAAAAAAGAAAAAAATATTTATAGCATTGGGAATAACATTATTGGCAGCAGTTATAGCAGTAATCGTAATTCCAAGAGTATATTACAGCAACCGCTGGTATGCCAATACATATATAGGTGATGAAAATGTATCAGGTATGACATTAAATGCATCAAAATCAAAATTATATAAGGTATATGACAAATACAAGCTTGAAGTTAAGGGCAGAGACGATGGAAGTCTTGTTATAGAAAAAAATGATATAAAATACAATATTGATATAGAAGCAACAGTAAAAGAACAGTTTGACAGGCAGCATTCCGGTTTTAGTCTGTTTAAACTGAATGACAGAAAAAATGTTGAAATCAATCCAACTGTTTCTTATGATAAAGATGCATTAAAGAAGCTGGTTAAGAAATCATCTCTTGTTAAGGGTGGTGATGGTTATAACATAGTTAAACCAAAGAGTGCATCTGTATCTTATTCTGATGATAAAAAGGGATATGAGATAGTAAAGGAAGTTCAGGGAAATAAGATAGTAGTAAAAAATCTTTTGGCTGAACTGGAAAAAGCACTTGATGTTGGTACTGAGAGTATGGATATATCGGATTCATCAAAGTATGATGATATATATAAGAAGCCTGCCATAACATCGGACAGCCAGGATATCAAGGACGAACAGGATGCGATGAATGCAGCCGTTTTAAGATGGATAAGGTTTAAGATGAGTGATGAGACTACAGAAGAGGCATCACCGGATGATATCAACAAATGGCTTACATATAAGAATGGCAAGGTAAAATATGACACCCAGGCGGTAAGAGACTGGATGGAAGTATTATGTCTGAAATATAAAACACTTGGCGGTGAACGTACATTTAAATCGTATTCCGGTGCTTTGGCAACGGCTGATGCATCTTCAAAACAGAAGACAAGTGTAGTAAAGATTTCAGGTGGAGATTATGGATGGTGTCTTGACTATGAAAATATGGTTTCAAAGTTTCAGAGAGCTTTAAAGAAAAAGATAAAAAGCAGCAAACGTGAGGCATATATTTCAGATCCTTCAGATGACAACAAAAAGAAGCTCGTCATTTCAAGAAATCCTGTATATTCAGGCACAGCATATGTACAGAACTTTGATGACAAGATGAAAGATTATGATGAGAATAATTATACGGAAGTTTCAATAGCCGATCAGATGGTATATGTAATACGTAATGGAAAGGTTGCATTTTCATGCAGATGTATAACAGGACTTCCATCAGATCCTGAAAGAGCAACGAAAACAGGAGTATATTTTGTAAAAGAGCATAAAAAAGATAATATTCTTACAGGTGAGAATTATAAAACTCCGGTCCGTGACTGGGTAAGAATATCATGGACAGGAACAGGTTTCCACGAAGCACATTGGCAGAACTGGGCTTCATGGTCAAAAGATATGTATAAAGTAAAAGGCTCACATGGCTGTATAAATCTTTCACCACAGGATGCAGATACAATATTTGATATGGTTAAATATAAAGAAGCTGTGTTTGTTCATTAAAATAATAAAGTAAAACGGCAATAATACTTAATTTTGTATTATTGCCGTTTTTGATATAAGAACAAATCTGTATAAATTTTAGAAGAGCTTTACGCCATCTTCCTGACCATATACAGCAAATCCGTTAAATCCCTGCTGTTCTATTTTATTTAAGAATTTACCAAGCTTTTTAGGTCTTGCCATAACTGATACCATATAGTCTTTGCGAAGGTCCTCAGCGTACTTAAGCGCGTCTGCAAAGTTTTCAGCATCATAGAATACAGCGATACGTTTTTTCTGTCCCGGAATATCATATGACTGTTCCATAAGGATTCCAAAAATACGTTCAAATCCGATTGAGAAGCCTACAGCCGGAATATCTTCATTTAAGAATTTGCCTATAAGGTTGTCATAGCGTCCGCCGCCTGCGACAGCACCGCTGTAACCTTCAGCCTCAACTTCAAATATAGTACCTGTGTAGTAGCCCTGTCCTCTTACAAGAGATGGTGCAAATTCTATTTTAATATCACCATTAGATACAGTTGTAACGGTATCCATTATCTTCTTAAGATCTGTTACATAGTCAGCATCACATACATCGGCTACTGATTTAAGATTAAGGCTTCCGCTTTCAAAAAGTGATATAAATTTATCAATGGCAGACTGATCAAATGCATCAGCTTCAAGCTCGCTTTTAACACCATCTATACCAATTTTGTCAAGTTTATCAAAAGTTATTGAAAGCTTTTCATTGTCCTTTTCTTCAAAACCTGCATAGGCAAATATGCTTTTAAGAATACGGCGGTCATTTATCTTAACTTTATAATTTTTAATACCTACACGATTAAGTGCCTTTGTAGTAGTAAGAATAAGTTCAACTTCAGCATCGCGGGATTCATTGCCTATAATGTCTATATCACACTGCATAAATTCACGAAGGCGACCCTTCTGTGGACGTTCTGCACGATATACACGGTCCATCTGAATTACCTTAAATGGAGAAAGAAGCTCATTGCGGTTACCTGCATAATATCTTGAAAGTGGAAGAGTAAGATCGTAGCGGAGACCCATATCTGATAACTCTTTTTCGCTTACATTGTCCTGTTCAAGAGCGGAAGTAAGCTTACGGCCTCTTTTAAGTATCTTAAATATAAGATTAAGATTTTCTCCACCCTCACTTTTGTCAAGATTGACGGCATCTTCAATAATAGGTGTTGTGATGCGCTCAAAACCGGCATCTCTGTATGTTTCCAATATTACATTCTGAAGATAATCACGTATCTGTACTTCTTTTGGTAAATAATCCCTGGTACCTTTTACTGGAGTTGATTTCATCTATATACATCCTTTCTTTTAGCCGCATATAGCGGAATTGATTTCATGATTGTAACTGTTATATTTTACAACAACATTACTACTCTAACACATTTCCGGCGCTACATCAATAAAAACGCTATTTTCTTGCTATTTTGTATATATTTGGACATTTTGCAATATAAATTTTGTAGGAATATGAATAAATTCTTTTTTGACTTATCTCATATTATAGTGTAAAATTTATTTATTAATAGAACCGGATAACCGGTGAGTTTAACTATATGGAGGAAAATATGGATAAGAAATTACGAGTTGGTATCCTTGGCGGTACTGGAATGGTAGGACAGAGATTTATTTCTTTATTGGAAAATCACCCTTGGTTTGAGGTAGTTGCTATAGCAGCAAGCCCACGTAGTGCAGGGAAAACATATGAAGAAGCAATAGGCGGACGTTGGAAGATGACAACACCTATGCCTGAAGCCGTTAAGAAGATTGTTGTTAAGGATGTCAGCGATGTTCAGGGTGTTTCTTCTGAAGTCGATTTTGTATTTAGTGCTGTAGATATGACTAAAGATGAGATAAAGAAGATTGAAGAAGAGTATGCTAAGACAGAAACTCCAGTTGTTTCCAACAATAGTGCACATAGATGGACACCTGATGTACCAATGGTAGTACCTGAATTAAATCCGGAGCATCTTTCTGTAATTGAAGATCAGAAGAAACGTCTTGGCACTACAAGAGGATTTATCGTTGTTAAACCTAACTGCTCAATCCAGAGTTATACACCTGCACTTCATGCTCTTAAAGAAGCAGGATATGAACCAAAGACAGTTGTAGCTACAACATATCAGGCAATTTCAGGTGCCGGCAAGACATTTAAGGACTGGCCTGAGATGGAACATAATATTATTCCATTTATCGGTGGCGAAGAAGAAAAGAGTGAGCAGGAGCCACTTCGTATCTGGGGTCATGTTGAGAATGGTCAGATAGTTAAGGCACAGTCACCTGTTATCACAACACAGTGTATACGTGTTCCTATTCAGGATGGTCATACAGCAGCCGTATTTGTAACATTTGAAGAAGGAAAGAAGCCTTCAAAAGAAGAAATTATCAAAATCTGGAGAGAGTTCAAGGGTATTCCACAGGAATTAGGACTTCCAAGTGCTCCAAAGCATTTTATCCAGTATCTTGAAGAAGACAACCGTCCACAGGTTGCTCTTGATGTAAATTATGAGAACGGATTTGGTGTATCAATTGGACGTCTTCGTGAAGATATTGTATTTGATTACAAATTTGTTGGTTTATCACACAATACAATTCGTGGTGCTGCCGGTGGAGCTGTTCTTATTGCTGAACTTCTTACAGCACAGAAGTACATTACAGCTAAATAATAGCTGAGTCAGCAGTTAAATCGTTGACGGAAGAAAAAAGTCTACCATTATAAGGGGGCATTCTATGAATAAGTATCGTATATTAGTTAAAGGAATAGTCCAGAAGGACAATAAATATCTTACAGTTGAAAAATGGTATGATGACAATATTGTCGAGCCATATCAATGGGAATTTATTGACGGGGAGGCAGAATTTGGCGAGTCACCCGATGCTGCTGTAGTAAGGATTATTCAGGAGCAGACAGGTATTATTGCTGAAGTTGCAAGAGTACTTTATACATGGACATTTATGATCGGTTCGGAGTGTAACCTTGGTCTTGCGTATTTATGTCTTACTGAGCAGGATGAAGAGGATGTAATTCTGTCCGAAGATTTAAATGATGCTAAATGGATAGAGGCAGTTGATTTTGAGGAGTATATTCATAATAAGCGTATGCTTGATGATTTAGAAAAAGCGGAGCTTTACTAGTATGTATAATGAATTGTTATTGTCAGCACTTTTGGTGTTTACCATAGTGCGGGAAGTAACTATATAGGTGCATCTGTCAGGAATCTGACAGGTGCTCTCTGTATGTATAGGGATGCGCAGATAAATAAAAATATATAAGGAGGATGATTATGGGTACAATACTTATCAAAAATGGGCGGCTTGTTGATCCGGCAAACAATATTGATAAGATAATGGATGTTCTGATCAGTGATGATAGAATTTCCAAAGTTTCAGAGAATATTGACTGTGATGCAGATGATGTAATTGATGCATCAGGTTTGGCTGTTATGCCTGGCTTTATAGATCTTCATGTGCACCTTCGTGAACCGGGATTTGAGTATAAGGAGACTATAGCAACAGGAACACAGGCGGCAGCAAGAGGCGGAGTTACATCAATATGTCCTATGCCGAATACAAAGCCTGTCATAGATTCTCCTGAAATGGTTAAAGAACTTCTTAAAAGAGCAGAGGATGCTCCTGTACACGTGCTGCCGGTTGGTGCAGTTACAGTTGGTCAGGAAGGAAAAGAACTTGCAGATATAGAAGGAATGAAGAAAGCCGGGGCGGTAGCTCTTAGTGAAGACGGAAAGTCCGTTATGGACAGTCTTTTATTCAGAGATGCCCTTCATGAGGCAGCAAGACTTGATATACCGATGTTTTCACATTGTGAAGACAAAGCCCTCGTTGACGGCGGTGTTATGAATGCCGGAAAAAAGGCAGATGAACTTGGTCTTCCGGGCATTACAAATTCTGTAGAAGACGTTATAGTTGCAAGAGATATCATCATGACAAAGGAAGCCGGTGCAAGACTTCATCTATGCCATTGTTCAACTGCTGACAGTGTTGTATTGGTTGATATGGCACATAAGCAGGGACTTAAGGTAACTGCAGAAGTATGCCCACATCATTTTACAATGTCGGATGATGAGATTACAGAGGATGATGGAAGGTTTAAGATGAATCCGCCACTCAGATCAAAAGAAGATGTTGAAGCACTTAGGGAAGGACTTAAGTCGGGTGTTATGGAAGTGATTTCTACAGACCATGCTCCTCATGGTGCTCAGGAAAAAGCACAATCAATGAAAAAAGCTCCTTTTGGAATAGTCGGTCTGGAAACATCGTTTGCGCTAGGCTATACAGAACTTGTTGAGAAGGGTTATCTAAGCCTTTCACAGCTTGTTGAAAAAATGAGTGTAAATCCTGCAAAGGTTTTGAACATAGATAAAGGAAATCTTGCTGTTGGAAAGACAGCGGACATTGCTATAGCAGATATAGACAATGAATACAATATCGACAGCGGTAAATTTGCATCAAAAGGACATAATACTCCTTTTGACGGAAAGAAAGTCAGAGGCGATATTGTTATGACAATAGTTGATGGTAAAGTTGTATATAGAAAGGAAGGTCATTGATATGATAAACAAATTAGTTGCAGAAATAAAAAAGAAAAATGCTCCTATCGTAGTTGGTCTTGATCCAATGCTTAATTATGTACCGGAGCATATCCAGAAAAAAGCATTTGATGAATTTGGAGAAACACTAGAAGGAGCAGCAGAAGCTATATGGCAGTTCAATAAAGGAATTGTTGATACAACATATGATCTTATACCTGCTGTAAAGCCTCAGATTGCTATGTATGAACAGTTTGGAATTCCTGGAATGATCGCTTACAAAAAGACAGTTGATTACTGTAAAGAAAAGGGTCTTGTTGTAATTGGCGATGTAAAGCGTGGTGATATAGGTTCTACATCTGCTGCATACGCAGTAGGTCATCTTGGAAAAGTTCAGGTTGGAAGCAAAAAATATGCCGGATTTGATGAGGATTTTGCTACAGTAAATCCATATCTTGGAAGTGACGGTATCAATCCATTTATCGATGTGTGCAAAGAAGAAAAGAAAGGTATTTTCGTTCTTGTCAAGACATCAAATCCATCAAGTGGAGAATTTCAGGATCAGAAGATTGATGGCAAGCCTCTTTATGAACTCGTTGGTGAAAAGGTTGCACAGTGGGGAGAACAGTGCATGGGCGATGACTACAGCTATGTAGGTTGTGTCGTAGGTGCTACATATCCTGAGATGGGTAAGGTTCTTCGTAAAATTATGCCAAAAACTTATATCCTTGTTCCAGGCTACGGTGCACAGGGTGGTACAGCCAAAGACCTTGCACCATATTTCAATGAAGATGGTCTTGGTGCTATAGTAAATTCTTCAAGAGGAATAATCGCTGCTTATAAGCAGGATGCATACAAGGAGTTTGGAGCAGAGAATTATGCAGATGCATCACGTCAGGCAGTTGTCAACATGATAAAGGACATCAACAGCATTTTTTAAAACCATAACAGTTCAGCCAAATATTTTTAATTGCAATATATGAGCTTGCTCATTATATTAGTAAAGTAAAGCTGAACTGTTAGATGTATTAATATAAAGGAGAAAAACATGGCTGATAAAAAGAAATGCAAAGCTGTTATCACAAGTCAGGTAATGATTTCAGAAGGAATATACAGCATGTGGATCAAATTTCCACAGGATAACAATATAGCTGCATCGGCTGTTCCGGGACAGTTTATATCTATGTACAGCAATGATGGAAGCAGACTTCTTCCACGTCCTATAAGTATATGTGAGATAAATTCAGATGAACGGATGTTAAGAGTAGTATATCGTGTAGTCGGTAAAGGAACAGAAGAGTTCTCAAAGCTTGAAACAGGTGATTCCATTGATATAGTAGGACCTCTTGGCAATGGGTTCACTCTCAAAGAAGGTAAAAACATACTTATTGGCGGCGGCATAGGAATACCTCCAATGCTGGAACTTGCAAAGCAGCTCAAAGGTGAAACATGTGTCGTGCTTGGATACAGAGATAATGATCTTTTCCTTTCAGAAGAATTTGAGAAATATGCAGCACTTTATGTATCTACAGAAGATGGAAGTGTTGGAACAAAAGGAAATGTAATTGATGCGATTAAAGAAAATAAATTAAAAGCTGACAATATATATGCATGTGGTCCTATTCCAATGTTAAAGGGAGTAAAGGCATATGCACTTGAAAATGGTATAAAAGCTCAGATATCAATGGAAGAGAAGATGGCATGTGGTATTGGAGCATGTCTTGGCTGTGTGTGCCAGTCCAAAGATAAGGACAGTCACAGCAATGTCAATAACAAGAGAGTATGTAAAGATGGTCCTGTATTTGATGCAGAAGAAATAGAATTATAATGTAATCATGGAATATATGTAAAAGTTTCACAGATTACATATATATAAATACGAGGAGGAATCCAGATGAATCTTTCAGTAGATTTTGCCGGAGTTAAGATGAAAAATCCGGTGACAACAGCATCAGGCACTTTTGGTTCAGGTGCAGAATATGGAGAGTTCGTAGATCTTTCAAGGCTTGGAGCTGTCACTACAAAGGGTGTTGCAAATGTACCATGGCCGGGCAATCCTACACCACGTGTATGTGAGACATATGGCGGTATGCTCAATGCGATCGGCTTACAAAATCCGGGCATTGATCTTTTTGTAGAAAGAGATATACCATTTCTCAAAAAATATGATACCAATATAATAGTAAACGTTTGCGGCAAAACTCCGGATGAATATTTAGAGGTAGTAAAAAGACTTGCAGATGAAGATGTTGATATGCTTGAAATCAATATATCATGTCCAAATGTTAAAGCAGGTGGTATTGCTTTTGGTCAGGACCCAAAGCTTGTTGAAAAGATAACAAGTCAGATAAAGCAGTGTGCAAAACAGCCTGTAATTATGAAGTTAAGTCCCAATGTAACAGATATAACAGAGATGGCAAAAGCAGCAGAAGCAGGTGGAGCAGATGCCATATCACTTATCAATACACTTACAGGCATGAAGATAGATATTAATCGAAGAACCTTTGCACTTGCCAATAAAACAGGTGGTATGTCAGGTCCTGCTGTAAAACCTGTTGCAGTAAGAATGGTATATCAGGCATCACATGCCGTAAACATTCCTGTGCTTGGAATGGGTGGAATAAGAACAGCAGAAGATGCACTTGAATTTATCATGGCAGGTGCAACAATGGTTGCTGTCGGTACAGCGAATTTCAACAATCCGGCTGCCACAACAGACGTAATAGACGGAATTGCAGAATACATGGATAAATATGGTGTAAAAGACATAAATGAACTTATTGGATGAGTACATTAAGGAGGAAGAAGAGATGTAACAGTATAAGATAGATTTTATTAATTTTATGGTTGAAAGTGATGTTTTAAAATTTGGGGAATTTACATTAAAGAGCGGTCGTAAATCACCTTTCTTTATGAATGCAGGCGCATATGTAACAGGTTCACAGCTTCGCCGTCTTGGTCAGTATTATGCACAGGCGATTCATGAGCACTATGGTGATGATTTTGATGTATTATTCGGACCTGCATACAAGGGGATACCTCTTAGTGTAGCTACATCTATCGCATTTAGTGAGATGTATGGAAAAGAGATAAGATACTGCTCTAACCGTAAGGAAATTAAAGATCATGGTGATACAGGAATACTTCTTGGAAGCAAGATCAAGGACGGTGACAAAGTTGTCATCATCGAAGATGTAACAACATCAGGTAAATCAATCGAAGAAACATTCCCGATCATAAAAGCTCAGGGTGATGTAGAGATAAAAGGACTTATGGTATCACTTAACCGTATGGAAAGAGGTCTTACATCAAATGCAAGTGCACTTGACGAAATCCAGACAAAATATGGTTTCGGTGCCAACGCAATCGTAACAATGGAAGATGTTGTAGAATGTCTTTACAACAAAGAGTGTCAGGGCAGAGTCCTTATCGACGACAAACTTAAGAGTGCAATTGATGCATATTATGATGAATATGGTGTAAAATAATGTAAAATTATAATAAGCACAGGTCTGATAACTGTTATCAGGCTGTGTGCCAAAGAGAAAATTATATATAAGAATAAGGAGGCTGGCTTATGGTAGAAAAAGTATATAAGACAATGAAGTCTGTTGGTTCATTTAACATAGTTATGGGAATTTTACTGATAATTACAGGAATTACATCAGGAATTCTTGTGATTACAAAGGGAGCCAGACTTATGAAAGATAAGTCAGGACTTATGTTTTAATGGGGTTATCTATGGATTCCCGAAACATACTTATTTTGGAAAAGTACAGTACTTTCAGATGCATAGCAGGAAAATGTCCATCAACCTGCTGTGCAGGCTGGAAGATTGCAGTAGCCGGAGAAGATTACCGGCGTTTTGAGAATATAAATAATCATGAACTTAGAGAAGATATACTTAGCAATATAGAAAAAAGGGATGGAAGCTATTATTTCAAAAATATGCATGGCGGAAGATGTGCAATGCTTGATGATGATGGTCTGTGTCGTATACAGCGTAATTCAGATGAAGAAACGTTGTGCAATACCTGTCGTAAATTTCCGAGATTAACAGCGGTATGCGGAAAAGATATATGGCTGTCGCTGGCTGCATCATGTCCCGTCGTTGCAAAATATCTTATTACAGACAAAGTATCATTCAAGTATTTGGATAGTTCAGGTTCAAATACAAAAAAAGATTACCATGATATCCCAGAGGTTTCTGAAATAATGTCATACTATGATGACAGTTGTAGTATTATACTTAATATTTCAGATGATGACAGAGCGTTGATGCGGTACAATAAATATATAGACGTTGCCTGCAAAATATCAGAGATAATCCTTATGGAGGAAAGCTGTACATATTTATCAGGTTGTTTTGACTATTATGAGAAAGAAAATGCTCATGCAGTCCCGGAAATTCTGGCAGCAGACCAAAAGTTACATGATATTTATGAAAGATTGTCTCGTAATTATATTGTATATAGAAGTTTTAGCAGATATCTTGAATTTCAGGCTGAAGAATTTCATGACCGATATTGTCAGATAATGGGGGAACTTATGCTTATAAGGATTATAGCAATAAGCAGATATCTTGTATCCGGCAGTGTTGATTTAAATTCGTGGATAGAGATAATAAACTGGGTATATCGTCTTTGTGCCCATGGAAAATCGTCAAGTAAAGCAGTTCATGATCTTTTTATCAATTTCGTAGAAAATAATAAAATCTGGCCCGTATTTACTTTATAGTATGTAAACATTGCTGTGAAGTAAAAGTGGTACAGAGATAAAAACGCCATTTTCAAAATGGTGTTTTTTGAATTAATGTAAAAAATAGTGTATAGAAATTGTATAAAATGTAGAAGAATTATTCGGATATGTAAAAAAACTTTACATATAGGATTGATTTTTATATTATCTAACTAAAACTTCCCATAGCAAAATGGGATGAGTTCCTTGAAAATTCAATAATAC
>CAZFFA010000072.1:0-11205 GCA_964517955.1 uncultured Jutongia sp.
CCTATAGCTATCTTATACTGATAAGAAGCTGCGCCAACATTTTTTACAGTAAGGGAATATATTCCATTGCCCTTATATGTCATCTGTTCAGATTCCTTTGAAGGATTCCAGCCATTGCCATTGACTGTTCCCGGAAGTGAAACCTTTCTTCCCTTAAATTCAGCCTTAGTATAAGCTGAATATGTATCATCACCTGACTTAACTGTATCTTTTACAGTTGTATCAAGAGTCTTTTTGCCGTCAACTGTATAATAATAAGCAACGACAGTCTCTGCATCCTGGAAATATATATCATCTGATACGAAAGAACCGTCTGAATTTCCTCTAAGGCTTACAGTTGTTTCCTTTCCAACTTTTCCTGATGCTTTATCATATATTCCATATGTTAATGATACCTTCTCTGCCTTATCAGGAACACATACAAATTTGATTGTATCATTAGCATTTTTTATGATTTCCTGTTTTGCTGCTTCTGTGCTTACGCCAAGCATCTCTCCCATATCTGACGCATTGTTGATACTATCATATATCTTATCTGCCGCAGCATCATAAATAAATATAACGTTTGTATCATCATCTGCTACCGAAAGCTTAACATTCTCAAAATCAGACCATTTTGAATGGTTATATACAGTTTTATATTCATACTGTCCCTTTCCAAATGTCTGCTGATATATATATAATTTATCTGAAATCTGAGTAAATTCATATCCCTTTGTTTCAGGATTCCAGTTAGTATCTTCATTCTGGCGTACTGTTCCGATCAAAGACACATCATTATCCGAATATGGAACAAATTCCAGCTTGTCACCGCCTGAAGCGATAGAATATGACTTTGTGCGGATAGAATCATATACGATTCCATTGGCTGTATCTGCCCATACAGTCATGCTTGTTGTTCCTTTAGGAATAGTAAGTGCAATATTGCCATCACCTTCACCCCATGAAGCATCCCAGCCATCATTGGCTGCAACTTTGTATCCTCCATCAGCTACAGTTACATCTTTGTCAAGCTTTTTAAATGTAAATGTTCTGCTAAAGATACCACCACCAACATAATCTAACTCTGCGTTGGTATCTGCCGGTGCCCATGATGCAATATCATATCTCTTCTCTTTTTCCTTACCTGCTGTAAGTGTGACGTCTTTTCTGTCTGAATCATTGGTAAATTCAATTCCGTCAAAATTTCCTGTAAAAGCTGCACTTTTTACAAAATCAGAATCTTCTGAATCACTGAATTTACCTGCCGCAAGTCTGAAATACACATCTTCATCTTTTTTCAGACTCACTTTGTCTGCATCTCCCATTTCTTTTCCATTAATCAAAAGCTGTGCATCTGTATCACCAGCTTTCAATGCAGCTTTACACTCATATACGCCTTTGTTGTAAAGCTGCATATCTTTTGTTTCGCCACCAATTCTGACCTGAACTTTATCTGTCAGCATTGTAGTGATTCCATCGTCTGCTGCATCAGCGGACTTTTTTGTCTGTGGCATCATCACTATAGATGACAATGATACTGCCACTGTCAGAAGCCACGCTGTTCCCTTTTTGACAAAACCACCGGCATTCTGGCATGAAAATTCGTAACTACTACGTTTCATAATGAACCCCCTTCATTTTTTGCAGCAGTTTTTGTGCTGCTATTTTTTTCATCCTCTCCCAACAGTCTGCGCAACTGTTGCAAAGCCAACGCTTTAATCGTAGTCCTTTTTTGTCATGCCAACAATATAAAATTTTTGTGAAATATATTAATTTTTATATTAAATAAAATCTTATTCTTCTACCTGAATCTTATCGAGCTTCCATCTCTTCCAACAAAAACAACGCTGTCGCTGTCAATTGTCCTTGTCTGTCCCTTTATAAGCTTAGCTCTCTGACCACTCTTCTTATTTCTTATAATGATATCCTGATCTGAATGGCTGGATATGGTATAAACATTTTTGCCGCTATTGTACTTTATTGTACAATTTGCATCTGTAATCTTTGATATATCCCTGACATGTCCACCTTTGATGCCGTCAAGTGCCTCTTTCGTTGTCCCCAGTGTCCATTTATCACCTGAAGAAAGATCGATATCCATACCAAGATACATTCCGCTGTTACCCTGAATCCTGCCTATTAAATTGTCTGTACTTTCTTTCTGATCATTATTGTCATCGTCTTTCTTTCTATCTTCTTTACTGTCTTTGTCTTTTTGCTTTTTCTTATCACGCCTACTTCGTTTTGACCTTCTTCTTTTACGTCTTCTGCCTGATCTTCTCCTGTCATCATCATCCGAATCATCAGAATCTCCATCTGAGTATCTTCTCTTTCTTTCAGGCCGGTCAAAGCCATGCGTTAACCACAAAAGCATTATGATTATTAGAGCTGCAACACATAAGATGGTAAATAAATATACACCGATAAGAAGACTAAGCGGACCCTTCCCCACTGCCACTCCTGATACATCCGATGCATATCCGACAATCATATTCTGAATAGTATTAAAGCCTAATACTATGATAAGCTGTTCCACCACTGTAAGTATAAGCAGAAATGTAGGAACAACCATTGTCTTTTTTCCTACTGCTGCCCATGTCATAAGCATAGACAGTATACAAAGCAGAACCGGCAGCATACAAACAGCAATAACAGCGGCTGACTCCTTAACCTGTCCAAGTTTCTGTACATATGAAAAACTGCTTTTCATATTGCCCCATGTAAAATTGTCTTTTATAACAAACGAATCATCTATATTGCCATTGGAAGCATATGTAACTCCCATACGTGCTCCGGTACTGACAATATCAAGTCCCGAAAGCTTTGTAACCTGACCTCCTGCATTTATCTGACAGCATGGAAGCAGCAATGATATCAGAGCTATAAGCAGAAGCAATGCCGCAAAATTCTTGCCAAATGAACCATATCTTTTCAAATTTATCCCTCCAGTCACTATGAATTTCACTTTTCTATTTCATAAAAGGCGGACAGGTCTTTACCTGTCCACCCTGTAAACAATATTTCTTTTATTACTTGATAAATGCCTTGTAGCATTTCCATGCCTCATATACATCTGCTTTGCTTGTAACCTCCCAAGGTGCATGCATACTAAGAACTGCCACGCCACAGTCTATTACCTCCATGCCATAAAGTGAAAGTATATATGCGATCGTTCCACCACCGCCTACATCTACCTTTCCAAGCTCTGCCATCTGATAATTGACATTGTTGTCATCCATTATTTTTCTAAGTGAAGCAATATATTCTGCATTGGCATCATTTGAGCCTGATTTTCCTCTTGCACCTGTAAATTTATTGAATACAACTCCATGACCAAGCAGTGAAGAACTTCTTTTCTCAAATGCATCTGCAAATAATGGATCATATGCGGCATTGACATCTGATGACAACATTCTGCTGTTCTTAAGACATCTCTTTAATTTAATGTCACTATAATCTCCATATAGATTTATAAGCTCGGCAACTGTATTCTCAAAAAACTGTGAACGCATTCCTGTAGCACCCACACTTCCAATTTCTTCCTTGTCTACGAGCAGGCAACACGCTGTACGCTGTACTGCCTCTGTCTCAAGCATAGCTGCAAGTGATGTATATGCACACACTCTGTCATCCTGACCATATGACAATATCATACTTCTGTCAAAGCCCATCTCTCTTGCTCTTCCAGCCGGAACAACTTCAAGTTCAGCAGACATAAAATCCTCTTCTTCCATGTCATATGTTTCTTTAAGTATTGATAAAACGCCCGCCTTTACAGCGTCTTTTTCTTCATCTTTAAGCGGCATACTGCCTATAAGCACATCAAGTTTTTCGCCTTCAATTACTTTGGCAGCTTTCTTTTCTAACTGTGCTCCTGCAAGATGAATGAGAAGATCTGTGACACAAAATACAGGATCAGTATCTTTTTCACCTATAGCAACATCAACTGTTGTACCATCTTTTTTTACAACAACACCATGTATGGCAAGCGGAATAGTTACCCACTGATATTTTTTGATTCCACCGTAATAATGAGTATCAAGATAAGCCATGTCCTGAGACTCATAAAGAGGATTCTGCTTTACATCCATACGTGGTGAATCAATATGTGCTCCAAGTATATTCATACCATCTTCAACAGGTTCTTTTCCTATATTGAAAAGGGCAACTGTTTTGTTCATGCATACAGAATATATCTTATCCTTGTATTTCGGTTTTTTACCTTCTTTTATCATATCATCAAGATTTTTATAACCTGCTTTTTCTGCCTGCTTTATTATCTCCTTTACACATTCTCTTTCTGTCTTTCCTACAGACAAAAAGTCAATGTAATCTTTATTAAGCTTCTCTAACTCTCTTCTTTCTTTTTTTCCATATGTTTTCCATGCATTTTCTCTTTCCATCTTAATCCTCCATTCTCATATCTTAATCTTATAAAGAAACAAATTCCTCTGGGAAATCAATCTCTTTTATTACTGCATTAAATGCATCCCATACCTTTATAAATTCAGGATGCTTAGCTTCGACAACATCTATTTCTGAAGCTTTTGATGCCATCTCGAGCTCTTTTGCCATAGCTGATATGTCATTGACACCTATCATAGCCAGATTGCTTTTTATTGAATGTACTACAATCTCATAATTCTTATAATCCTTATCTTCATATGCTTTGATAAGTTTGTCACGAATTTCATCTATAGCATCTTTATAAATGGCATAATTTGCAAGCACACCATCCATTCCATCAAATGAATACTGTTCGGCTGCCGCAAGATCAACCTCAGCCATAGAACCTAATTTTGCATATATCTCATCCGGCGATAAGATACTTTCCTTTTTATCAGGATTTACATCACTTATATCATTATTCTGCATATCATCACCTTTATAAACTTTCTTCTCTTCAATGATATTGTCTGATATCTCATTTTGTTTAGCAGGAACTGTTTCCTGAATCTTCTCTGCCCTTCTCTCACTTATAAGCTCTGACGGCAGCCATTTCAGTATCTTATCCTCAAGCACAGCACCGGTGATAGGCTTTGAAAGATAGTCTGAAAAACCATGTTTAATATACATGTCTCTTGCTCCCGATATTGCATTGGCAGTAAGTGCTATTACAGGAGTATCTTTTATATAGCCATTTTCCTTCATAACCTTAAGAGTTTCTATTCCATCCATCTCCGGCATCATATGATCCAACAGAATAAGGTCATATCTGTCTGTAAATACTTTTTTCAATGCCTCTCTTCCGCTTCCTGCCATATCAATATTTATGTCAGTATACTTAAGCAGACCGGTAACAACCTTCAAATTCATCTCATTGTCATCAACAAGAAGTATTCTGGCTTTTGGTGCATAAAGTCTGCTCTGATGGGAAGTCTCCTGATGGATACTGTCCTTATATCGTTTGTAAAAATCCCCAACCGGTTCTTTTTCGCTTACTTCCTGAGGTATAACCACAGTAAATGTTGAACCTTTGCCATATTCACTCTTAACAGTTATCTTACCATTCATCAGACTGACAAGATTTTTTGTAATCGACAGTCCAAGACCTGTACCTTCAATATTACAATTATTCTTCTCATCTACTCTTTGGAATGAATTGAAAAGCTTGTCAATATCTTCTTCCCTGATTCCACGTCCCGTATCAGTTACGCTTATCTTAAGAAGAATATCAAACCCACGTTTTTCATAATCAACATCAAAAAGTACATATCCTTCATCTGTATATTTTACAGCATTTGTCAATATATTCGTTATGATCTGGCGTACTCTTACCTCATCACCTATAAGTCCACTTGGTATTTCCTCATTTACCTGAATCTTAAACTCCAGGTCTTTTTCCGCTGCTCTGCTGTTGATCATGTTGACTATATCATTAAGCATTGAGCTAAGCTGATAATTTACAGGAACTATTTCAAACTTTCCTGATTCTATCTTTGAAAAGTCAAGTATATCGTTGATAAGCGATAACAGTGTTTTGCCTGCATTTTGAATATTTACTGCACTCTCCAGTGTACTTTCTTCCTTTGTCTCGCGGATGATTATTTCATCCATTCCAAGAACGACATTTATAGGAGTTCTTATCTCATGAGACATATTGGCAAGAAATGAACTCTTGGCTGCATTTGCCCTTACAGCAGCCTCCTTCTCCCTACGAAGAGAATCTGCGGTCTTTTTTATACTGTCTGTATAATTTTCTATAAGATAATATATATGCGCCAGACACATTTCCAAAGCAAATATAAGTGCTCCCAGTCTGCTAAAAGCTCCCATATCACCTGTCTTGCCAACAGTATTTGACAAAATATCAAGTGAACCGCACACAAGGAATATAAATATTGCCATCGCTGAATAAGTATCTATCTTTGTCTTTTTTTTCCTAAGGACAACAACGTATCTGTATAATATCGCAATGATATTAACCATTATAAGAAAATGCGATACAAATGCCATCTCCATGAAATCACAGACACCTGTGAGCTGCAAAGTTATCTGCACAGCACAGTTAAGAAGAAATATACCCTGCCATATATTTACCAGCCTGCGTAAATTTTTAAACAATGTATCTCTATAGTATGCTGTAAGAAGCATAGGTGCAATCATCATATATAAAAATACAAGTATTGAATACAAAGTCTGGTTTCCATAAAATACACCCAGCACCTTTGTTTCTATAAGATAGTAAACACCTGACGCAAAAACAAACATACTCATATACTGCGCCGAATGAGTGCTCTGACCTGATATTCTCTGTATAAAATACAATATAAACAGAATAACCGATGAAAGCAGGATAAATACACATTCTACAAGCCTTATAAGATTTTTCTTTATAAAGTTAAGAACGCAGACATCTTTTTCACCAATTGATATATCCTTTATATCCCCCGCATAATCGTCATACGGAGATTCAAGTATAATCCGAATAAATCCCTGAGACATGTTGTGCGGAATATCAACAAAATTCATGATATTTCCCGGTGTTTTTCCAAACCATCTCTTATCATCATATCCAAAACTATATATAAGGGCATTGTCTGCATACACCTTCACTTTGACATCCGCAGAAAGAAACATTATGGTTTTTCCATAATCAAGTTCGCTTACTCTCTTTTCTATTATAAAAGGTGTATTCTTTGGAACCTTCTCAATATATGGAAGTGTAACTTTCTTCCTGCTTCCATCCATCCTCAGCACATTCCATCCATCGTTGTATGTATGAACATCAAGGCGTGCAAGCTTCATATCTTTTATTCTGAATGTAAATATACATAACATTAACACTACAAAACACAATGCAGCGCTTATTTTTATAGCTGATTTTGAAATATCTGCTTTAATATTTATCATATTTATTTTCTCCCCCAGCAATTTCCTATTCAATAAACAAAGCGGGCAATCCCACTTCAACTCCCCAGCCCTCCTTACTCATGAGGGCTGCATCACTTTTTATTTATTATTTCGCTCAAGGCATCAATCTTTTTAAATATAACCAATAATAACACATTAATTTAAATTTATAAACATAGACAAACCATCTCTTAAGTGATAAAATAATTATGCTTGTGTCTATATTATAGTTAGGAGGTATTTATATTGTTTGCCAGACCGGTAAAAGGACAAAAAGCCAAAACAATTTCCTACAAAACTGCTGTCACAGATACGATAAAAACAGCAGATGTTATGAATGCTGCAACAAAGAAATGTATAAGCATAGACATTCACACACCTGTAAATGCGCATACAGTAAAGGAATCAGGTAAAAATGCCACCTATACAGACTGCCAGTCTGCCAATATAACAAAAAGTACCTATTATAATTATAAAATCTGCAATTCACGTATTACAAGATCATCAAAGTCTGCCTCTAATGATCTAAGACTCAATGAACTATTCAATCAGATTTAATTTGGAGGAAATACAATGCTAAACGGTGTAACATATCCGGGTATAAAACCATTACATACATTTTCAGACAACACAATACGTCATACAACTATCACAAAATTTGATGAAGTTCTTTCAAAAGAAGAAAATACTATAGAAAAAAGCACTACAGCCAATGAAACAGACTGTACTAAAACAACTTCTGACAATGACAATGATAAAGACGTTATTTATACTGATCCTAAAACAGGCGATGTTTATAAATACATTGATGTAAGTGACACGAAAACAAATACAGCAGACAAGGTATCTGCCAATGCAAAGACAACTTCTGCTGACTCAATGAAAAAAACTAAATACGATTCATATTTCAAAAAAGCAGCGAAGAAATACAATGTTTCTGAAAGTCTTTTAAAGGCTATTGCAAAAGCAGAGTCCAATTTTAATCCAAAAGATGTTTCAAATTCAGGTGCAATGGGTATCATGCAGCTTATGCCTGCAACAGCAAAAGAACTCGGTGTCAGTAATCCATACGACCCTGAACAAAATATAATGGGTGGTGCCAGATGCATAGCCCAGAAGATCAAAGAATTTAATGGCAATATAAGCCTTGCACTTGCCGCCTACAATGCCGGAAGCGGTGCCGTAAAAAAATCAGGCGGCGTTCCTTCTTATTGCAGATCATATGTCAAAAAAGTGCTTAGCTATAAAGAAGCATATGAAACTGCAAAAGCTGTTTAGGTCTTTTAAAATATCTTATAATTCGGAATCTGGCTTCCAAGCAGGATATATTTCATATAATCATGGAGCAGTATCATAGGGCATGAAAGCAAAAACCACATATTGGAATAAAGAAGACATATCTGCCCTTTGAAATTGTACTGCTCTCCTGAGTAATCCCACACATTCAGATGCATATGTTTATTGACAATAATCCCTACAATAAATTCTACTGTAGTTATCATAATTCCACACCACAGCATCTGGCTTATTATAGAAGCTGTCGAGCCGAGAATATTCTCTACTGCCCCTACAAGTATAAAGCATATACCACCTGCTATCAGCATCGATATATGTGAATATCCACGATACAATATCTCAATCCCGCAATACAAAAATCCCCCCGTAAGAAACATTATCACATATGCCTGTATCTGATTCATAATAGCTAAGCCCTCTCCTTAATAATAATTTTATCTTCTATCATTATTGTGCGCTCATTATAAAAACTTATACTGCACATGACAAAAGAAAAACATTATCAGCTTTTGAGAACTTAGCCATTTTAAATCACATTTTTAAATTTTTGCTATCATATCTTCACAGAGATCAACAAGCTTTATATACTCACAGTCTTCATTGAGAGCAACAGCCTGTTTACGCATATCTGCAAGACTATTATCCGATATTCTTACATGTTCAAGTTCTTCTATTATACCGTCTACAACAACAGAATCAAACTCATCTGATGCCGCCCTTAACCTCTCAAGAATATCCTTAAGTTTTCCATCATCAGCATCCGGTATATCATCATCATCGAAAGATTCCTCTATCTCTCTTATACCATCATCTTCTATGTCTATTGCATTTTCTGTTTCATATTTTCTAATCGACTCTTTTAATTTTCCGACTATATCATCATACATCTGGATCATCTGCTCATGATGAACTTTTATATAATTTTTGTCGTTCTCAATACCTGCCTTTTCCATAGCTCTGGCAAGTTCAGACAGTTCCATGATTCCTACAGTTGCTGATGTACTTCCAAGAGAATGAGCATAGATACTGTATTCGTTGTAATTATCTCCGCTATACATTTCAACAAGCTTAGGTCTTGTTTTATCATAATTATCTATGTACAGCTTGATATTACACATAATTCCTTTCATACCATCAGCCGAATAAAGCATAGCCTTTTCGATATCTACACATTTTGGCAAAACTTCATTATCCTCAGATTCTGATTCTTTTGTAATCTTAGAAGATATAAGCTTTATATCGTAGCCTGTCATATCTTCACTGTCTTTAAACTCTTTATCATCATCTTTTTTATCCTCAATACCACCTGCCGGACTGACTACTATACTCTTTCCGGTATCCACGCCACTTTCCTCATCATGTATAAGTTCATCAGGAAGCCAGTGTCTTATTGATTTTTCAAGCTTTGTACCTGATATAGGCTTTGTCAGATAATCATTAAATCCATATTCAAAGTACATCTCCCTTGCACCTGATACCGCATTAGCTGTGAGCGCAATTACAGGAATATCATCTGCCAGATGCTCTTTCTTTATCACATTAAGGGTATCAACACCATCCATACCGGGCATCATATGATCAAGAAGAACTATATTGTATTTACTTTGTTTCATCATCTCAATACAGATCTGGCCTGACGTAGCCGTATCTATATTTATCTTCGTATTTTTCAACAGACCCTTGACTACCTGAATATTCATTATATTGTCATCGACAACGAGTATTCTTGCCTCAGGAGCTGTAAAACTTCTGTGATATGCTGCTCTTGTCTGAATACTCTTTTCAAACTGTTCTTTAAAATCTCCAATCGGAATATGTTCAACAACTTTTTGATTGACTTTTATATAGAAAAGAGAGCCTTTATTGTATTCGCTTTCAACACCTATACTTCCTCCCATTATGTCGAGCAGCTTCTTTGTTATACTAAGTCCAAGCCCTGTTCCTTCTATATTGTAGTTTTCTTTCTCCGACACACGGCTGAAGCTTTCAAACAGTTTAGCCTTATCTTCGTCTTTTATTCCACGGCCTGTATCTTTAACACCTATGTATATTTCAATACAATCGTCTGATACATCTTTGTAGTCCATTATAAACTTTACACTGCCCTTATCAGTATATTTAACTGCATTGGTCAGAAGATTTATGGCAAGCTGTCTTATACGAACTTCATCTCCATACAATATATTGGGCATATTTTTACTTATGTCAACTTCCAGCTTAAGCTTTTTCTCGTCTGCTCTCGGCTTTATCATATTGACGATATCATTAAGAACAGAGCTCATCTGATATTCTACATTTACAAGCTCCATCTTACCTGCTTCAATCTTTGAAAAATCAAGAATATCATTTATCAGAGACAACAGCATCTTACCGGAGCTTTCTATATTGGCAGCATATTCTACTATCTGTCTGTTGTCAGATTCCCTGAGTATCATCTCATTCATGCCAAGAATTGCATTGATAGGCGTTCTTATCTCATGAGACATATTGGAAAGAAACCTTGATTTACTCTTTGTAGCACTCCTTGCTTCTTCACATTTTGCCAAAACCACTTTGAGCATATCATCTAAACTC
>CAZFFA010000073.1:0-6481 GCA_964517955.1 uncultured Jutongia sp.
TCAAAAAGTATTTTGACCCCAACTGATGCCACGGATTGCTCCATTGCTACGCAATTTTCGCAATCCTACAAACACCTCCAATCCCGCATATTTGCAAGCAAATCTGCTACTTGTCGGTGTTTGGCGGGTCAAGCCACCAGCTAGTAATTTGTATGTAAACATACATTACTAGCTGCTTTTGACCATTGCATCATTTTATAACTTTCATCTATTTCTATTCCTATTTTTTAGTTATCGAAAACGTTTTCTTAAACATATTTTTAAGTATTTTTATCATTTTTTCGTCAACTTAAACAAATTTAAGTTAAATTTTTGTATTGCTTTTAACTAAATCTTACGATATAATCATTTCAAGCACAAAAACTACATGCTTAATGTGGTCTTGAATGCCTTTGGGTTAGGTCTCTTAAAGGATTACGGAGACAATATTAAAATATATTTCTTATTGAACAGAAATGGAGGACATTTATATGAAATTTGGTTATTTCGATGACCCTAACAGAGAGTACGTTATTACTACACCAAAAACACCACTTCCATGGATAAATTACCTTGGAAGCAACAGTTTCTTTTCACTTATTTCTAACACATGTGGTGGATACAGTTTCTATAAAGATGCTAAACTTTTAAGACTTACACGTTATCGTTACAACAATGTACCAACCGATGAAGGTGGACGTTATTACTACGTAAAAGAAGGTAACACAGTATGGAATCCTGCATGGCAGCCGGTCAAGACAGACCTTGATTCATATGAATGCCGTCATGGAATGGGTTACAGCCGTTTTACATCAAGTAAGAACAATCTTGAAGCTTCTTTACTTGCATTTGTACCTGTAAATGATAACTGTGAAGTAAATCAGATTAAATTCACCAACAAATCTTCTGAAACTAAGAACTTTACATTGTTCTCATACATAGAGTTCTGTCTTTGGAATGCTATGGACGATATGACAAATTTCCAGCGTAACTTAAGTACAGGCGAAGTTGAAGTCGTTGATTCTACTATATATCATAAGACCGAATATCGTGAGCGTCGTAACCATTTTGCTGTATATTCAGTAAATACACCTGTTGACGGTTTCGATACAAGCCGTGATGAATTTCTCGGAGCATACCGTGGTGTCAATGATCCACAGGTTGTCGAAGAAGGTGCTTCACACAATTCTATCGCAAGCGGATGGAGTCCTATCGGATCACATCAGATCAATGTAACTCTTGAACCGGGTGAGACAAAGAGTTTTATCTTTGTACTTGGTTACTGTGAGAACCCTGTTGACCAGAAATTCACAGCTCCTAATGTAATCAACAAAAAACCTGCTGATGAATTACTTGCAAAATTTAAGACAGATGAACAGGTTGACGCAGCACTTGCTGAACTGAAGGCACACTGGGAAAATCTTCTTTCTAAGTTTACAGTTAAATCAAATGAAGAAAAACTTGACCGTATGGTTAATATCTGGAACCAGTATCAGTGTATGGTTACATTCAACATGTCACGTTCTGCTTCATACTATGAATCAGGTATCGGCCGTGGTATGGGATTTAGAGATTCCTGTCAGGATCTTTTAGGATTCGTTCATCTTATTCCGGAACGTGCACGCGAAAGAATTATTGATATTGCCTCTACACAGTTTGAAGACGGCAGTGCATATCATCAGTACCAGCCTCTTACAAAGAAAGGCAACTCTGATATAGGAAGCGGTTTCAATGATGATCCTCTCTGGCTTATCGCCGGCACATCTGCATACATCAGAGAAGCAGGTGATACTACTATCCTCGAAGAAATGGTTCCATTTGACAATGACGAAAGCAAGGCTGTTACACTTATGGAACACCTTAAACGTTCATTTGACTATATAGTAAATCATAAAGGACCTCACAGTCTTCCACTTATCGGACGAGCTGACTGGAACGATTGCCTTAACCTTAACTGTTTCTCAGAAAATCCGGGTGAATCATTCCAGACATTCGGACCTAGTGAAGGACCTGTTGCAGAATCAGTATTTATCGGTGGCATGTTTGTAAAATATGGTAATGAATATGCTGACCTTTGTGAATATACCAATGATACAGAAGAAGCTAAACGTGCCCGCAGCGAGGTTGCAGCTATGACTGATGCACTCCTTGATGCCGGCTGGGATGGCGACTGGTTTGTTCGTGCATATGATGCGTATGGCCACAAAGTTGGTTCTAAGGAATGTGAAGAAGGCCAGATCTATATCGAGCCACAGGGCTTCTGTGTACTTGCCGGTGTAGGTGTTGAAACAGGAGAGGCTAAGAAGGCTCTTGATTCTGTCAAAGAAAAACTTGATACTAAATATGGTATTGTGCTCTTACAGCCGCCTTATACAAAATATCATGTCGAGCTTGGTGAAATTTCTTCATATCCACCTGGATACAAAGAGAATGCCGGTATCTTCTGTCACAACAATCCTTGGATCTCATGTGCAGAGACAGTAATCGGACGTGGTAACCGTGCATTTGAAATATACAAAAAGACCTGCCCTGCATATATTGAAGATATCAGCGAGATCCACTGCACAGAGCCATATGTTTATTCACAGATGATAGCAGGTAAGGATGCCCATTTCTTTGGTCAGGCTAAGAATAGCTGGCTTACAGGTACTGCTGCATGGACATTCGTCAATGTATCACAGTATATCCTTGGTGTTTATCCTACCCTTAACGGTCTTAGCATAAATCCTTGTATTCCATCAGAGATGGGAACAGAATTTACTATGACACGTAAATATCGTGAAGGAACATACAACATTAAAGTTGAAAATCCATCAAGGGTTGAAAAAGGTGTTGTAAAACTCATCGTTGATGGTAAAGAATATACAGATACAACTGTTATCCCTTATGAGAAGGGCAAGACCAATTACGATGTTACAGTTGTAATGGGTTAACGTATTCAGGTCCAAATGAAAAAGAAAACATAAGAGAGTTAAAAAAGCTGACCGAGTGATTTTCCGGTCAGCTTTTTTCTTTATTTCTTCTGATACTGATAAAAAATATATTCCAGGTCATAATAAGTCTGTTCCTCTGTATCATGCGTTATGACCCATTCATCATCTTTTTCCAGATTGTGTAAAAAACAGTCAGCTTCATAAGTGTAGTCTATCTTTGTTATAAAAGCCCTGTTGCAATATGGCAGAAATTCTTCATAAACCTTTGAGCCGCCCATTATATATATATCATCATCATTATATTCCTTAAGCACACTCATTGCCTCTTCCATATTGTGTACTACTATAGCATCACCATATGAATAATCTTTCTTTGATGTAAGAACTATACTTGTTCTTCCTTTCAAAGTAGTCCCACCCGGAAGCGATTCCATAGTTTTACGGCCTGCAACAACAACTTTTCCTGTTGTAATCTCCTGAAACAGCTTTCTTTCCGAAGGTATCGAAACAAGAACTTTACCTTTATTGCCAATACCCCAGTGTGAGTCAACACACGCTATCAAATTCATACTGCTCCTCCATTCCTATTCTTCCCATGGTTCCTTGATTTTTTCCGGTTTTTCAAATATATAAATGTATTCTTTCGGTATAGACGCCTTTATATAAATACCCTCATTTCTATATTCTTCCTCAAGAACCTGTCCGTATTTTCGTACATCATTTACAACTGACGCTTCATCATATCCAAACACTTTTTCAACTGTCTTTTTGCCTTCTTTGGCAACCTCACTTATATCGGAAAGCATCTCGTCCAGTCCATCACCATACTTTGCGGATATGCGGACTGTCCTGTCAGCCTGAAGATCCTTGAGCGATATTTCTTCTTCCAGTGCATCTATCTTATTGAATGCTGTAACTACCTTTTTATCTCCTACCTCAAGCTTTCTAAGAGTTTCATATACCGTAAACATCTGGGAATCCATATCAGGGTTTGATGCATCAACTACATGAAGGATTACATCTGCATACTTAGCCTCCTCAAGTGTACTTCTAAATGCCTGTATAAGATGATGAGGTAATTTTCTAATAAATCCAACCGTATCGGTAAATAACAGTTCCTCTCCACCTTCCAGAACCATCTTTCGTGTCGTTGGATCAAGTGTTGCAAAAAGCTTGTCCTCTGATAAAACACCGGCTCCCGTAAGTTTATTGAGAAGTGTTGACTTACCTGCATTGGTATAGCCTACTATAGCAACTACAGGTACCGGATTTTCCTGACGTTTTTTTCTTGTAAGTTCACGCGTGCGCTTAACCTGTTCGAGTTCTTTACGCACCTGTGTTATTCTTTCCTTGATAAGACGCCTGTCTATCTCAAGCTTCTGCTCACCCGGTCCTCTTGTTCCTATACCACCGCCAAGCCTTGAAAGTTCACTTCTGCCACCGATAAGATGTGATGCTCTGTATCTAAGCTGTGCAAGCTCCACCTGAAGTTTTCCTTCATTGGTAGATGCTCTTTTGGCAAATATATCAAGTATCATCACTGTCCTGTCAATAACCTTTACTCCGAGAGCATCTTCCAGATTGTGATACTGTGCCGGAGAAAGCTCATCATCACATACAACAGTATCTGCATTTGTACTATGGACTATTTCCCGCACTTCTTCTATTTTGCCCTTTCCAATATACGTACCGGGGTGCATTTTTTCCCTGTTCTGTATAACTTTTGCTACCGTTTCTGCACCTGCTGTCTGACCAAGTTCTTCAAGCTCATCAAGAGACTGCTCTGTATCATCATTGTCGGATGTAGCAACTCCTACAAGAACTATCCGTTCTTTTTTTTCTGATGTATCATACATTTTTTCACTCATATAAGACCTCCAATTCCCGATCTGTCAATAATTTCGCTGTAGCTGCTCCTTATTTACCGGCTTTTTTCTGTGCAGTTATTCTCGTCTTTATAAATTTCAGCTCCTTTGCCATTCCATCATCTGCCGGATATGCTTTTATATATTTCTCAGCCTCTTTTTTTGCACTTTTGAAATCACCTGTTTTCTCATAAAGAATAACCTGATTCTTGCGAAGAAGACCTGCTATCGATGTATTTCCGCTTTTAATTCCTTTTGTTATAATTGTCTGGGCATTATCAAAATCTCCTTTTTCTATATAACACCCTGCAAGCTGATTATATACCTCCGGAATGTCAACAACAGAATTTTCTTTTAAATATTTTTCAAATAATTCTATCGCTCCATCATAATCGTTCATTACCATTTTTATCATTCCCTGATAATATATCGCCGATATGTTTCCATTTTTTACTGCAAAATCAAGTTTAGAAGATGCATTATCATAATCCTGCTTATAAATATATGCTCTTCCTTTTTGCATAAGTTCTTCCTTATCGTTGCCATCCAATGAAATAACTCTTTCCAACGCTTCATCAGCTTTTTGTTCATTGTTCTGACTATGATATGCTTTGTAAATACCAAAATAAGCATCGTAGCATTTGCTGTCTTTCTTTATTGCGTTCTCATAGTCCTTACATGCATTGTCATAATCCCCTGACTGGCTATATAAATCTCCACGCCTCAAATACGCTTCTGCATTGCTGCTGTCATTAATAATATCTGAATATGTCTTCTCAGCTCCATTTATATCACCAAGAAGCTGTAATGAAGCAGCTTTAAGTAAATTTATATCATAATTCAGATCTTTTGCCTGATTAATCTTAATCGCATCATCACATACTTCAATTGCATTGTTATAATCATTTAATCCATAATAAGCAATAGCCTTACCATAATAGAGCTGTTTATTGTTCTGCTTTGATATCTTATTTTCAACATCCTGTACAGCTTTGTCAAATTCGTCAAGGGCTGCATCATACTGTCCTGTATAATTTAATGCCATACCATATCCGATATAATATTCTGCCCTGTCTGAATTTTCCTTAATTGCACTCTTAAACGATTTTATAGCCTCGTCATATTTGCCCTCATTCAGATATTCTGTCGCATTCTTATATTCATCATCTGCTTTACCACATGATGACATCAATGCTGTAAAGCTGCAAAGCACTGCAATAGCAGTATATTTTTTCAATCTCATCTTAAACATTATGTTCTCCTATCATTTTTTATATGAAACACAAAAAGAAACATTAAGCCAGGCTGTTACTCCAAACCAGATGACTAAATGTTTCTTTATTTTACTTTCTGTACTTTATGCTTCCTTAACCTTAGCTATAAGCATCTTTTTATCATCTTCAGAAAATGTCTTTTCATCTAATAGTTCATCTATAAACATCTGCATATCTCCGTCATTCCAAAATTCAAAATCCTGACGTAACATCTGACATCTGTAATCATGTCTGCTTATCAAAATATGATAATAAAAATATCTTCCATCTCTATATTGTTCCAAAAAACCTTTTCTAACTAATTTTCCCAAGAATGTTGATACTGTCTGAGGTTTCCAGCCTTTATTGTATTTTTCATTGGCAAGAGCCATAATACGTGCAAGTCTTGCACCATCACCCAGATTCCATACGCATTTCATAGTAACTTTTT
>CAZFFA010000073.1:6491-11170 GCA_964517955.1 uncultured Jutongia sp.
ATTCACCTTCATGTTAAAAATCCTCCATTCTAATGCGATTGTTTTCATTCTCTGATAATCACCCTATAAAATATTTACCATATGATATCAGATACAATCCCATAATTCAATAAAGTTCACATTTTTTTAACAATTTAGTTACTAGTCCCTATGCCACTCTGATGAAGTATGACATCCACCATAAGGCTTGCTGCAAATGACTAAATCACGCCTAATCACTGCAATGATTTAAGATAATCTTCGTATCTTTTTACAATAAGCTTTCTCCCACTTTTTCTTATTGGTATCAGTCTGTTATCTATCATGATAAAATCAGAATCAACCATTCCGACGATATACTGCATATTAACAAGATAACTCTGATGGCATCTTAAAAAACTGCTGTTACTAAGTTCAGCTTCAAATTTATCCAGTTTATTGTATACCTTGACGATTCCCTGTGTTGTTGTATAAATATACACAACCTTATTGTCCGATTCCATATGTATTATATCCTTATATGGTATAATAAGCGATTTTCTTTTTGACTTAACCTCAATATAATTCTGATTTTTCTGCGGATGCTTATGCACATAATAATCTATGACAGCACCTATCCTGCCAGGTTCATAAGGCTTTACAAGATATCCCATAGCATGTACTTCATACGCTGCTATAGCAAAATCAGAGCTTGATGTACAATATACAAATTCAACATTGTCATCTATTTTACGGATCATTTTTCCGGCTTCAATTCCATCCATTTCCCCCATCATTATATCAAGGAATATTAAATCATAAGGATGATTTTTATAATTTGTAACCAGTTCCTCTCCATTTTGATAAATATCGACTTCAAAATCCAGTCCTCTGTCCCCCATAAGATAGCTGACTATTCCTTTTAACATTTCTCTGTCAATATCACTATCCTCGCATATTGCTACTTTAATCATCTTAATATATTCCCTTTCCAAATTATCTTGTGCAAGATAATACCTACAAAAATCCCTTTTTCACCTATAGTATAACCAAAATCGCCATTTCGGTCAAATTATTTTTACCTTTTCAGAATACTATTTATAATTTTCTCTGCATCTGCTTTTTCTTCTTTGGTAAGTTGAGGGGTATCGGCAAGTCTGTATTCTATACCCAGATTTTCGTATTTTACTTTTCCCATGGAATGATATGGCAGCACTTCAACTTTCTCGATATTGGAAAATCCTTTTATATATGAAGCAAATCCTGTAAGTTCTTCTTTGTCATATGTTATTCCCGGCACTACAACATGACGTATCCATACAGGTTTTGATATATCATTAAGATATTCTGCAAATTTGAGAATGTTCTTATTGGAATGTCCTGTAAGTTTTTTATGTTCAAGATCATCTATATGCTTTATATCAAGCATCACAAGATCCGTTACTTCCATAAGCCTATCTACTTCCGGCTGTCCCTGATACATTATTCCTGATGTATCAAGGCATGTGTGAATTTTTCTGTCATGAGCTTTCGTAAAAAGCTCTGTCAAAAATTCCATCTGATACATAGGTTCTCCACCTGTTGCCGTAATACCACCTGTCGTATAAAAATCCCTGTTTCTCTCAAATTTTTCAATTATCTCATCTGTATCTATAAGTTTTCCATCTTCCTTAATCCATGTATCAGGATTGTGACAGTACATGCATCTCATTGGACATCCCTGAAAAAACACAACAAATCTCACTCCCGGACCATCAACAGTACCAAATGTTTCTAAAGAATGTATATATCCCTTCATATCAATAAACGACCTTTCTATGTTGTATACAAAAAATACTGTAGTAATTTTCTATTCTGCCTCCATATAAAACAAAAGCGAACCATAACAGCCCGCCTTTGTTTGCTTTATTATATTATTACCATATTTATATATTTTATACTTATTGACAGTGTCTTCTGCTGCCTAAAAGTAATCTTCGTACTACATACGCTCGTGGAATGTTCTTGCTATTACTTCATCCTGCTGCTCTTTTGTAAGCTTGATGAAGTTAACAGCATAACCTGATACACGAATAGTAAGCTGTGGATACTGCTCAGGATGCTTCTGTGCATCAAGAAGAGTCTCTTTATTGAGTACATTTACATTGAGGTGATGACCACCCTTCTTGCAATATCCGTCAAGAAGTGCTGTAAGGTTATCTTCTGACATTGTCTCATCTTTGCCGAGTGCATCAGGTACTATTGAGAATGTATTTGATATACCATCCTGAGAATCCATAAATGGAAGTTTTGCTACTGATGCAAGCGAAGCTACCGCACCATGTGTATCACGACCATGCATTGGATTGGCACCAGGAGCAAATGCAACACCCTTTGCTCTTCCATCAGGTGTAGCACCTGTATTCTTACCATATGATACATTTGATGTGATAGTAAGGATTGATGTTGTAGGGATACCACCACGATATGTGTGATTGCCCTTTACATAGTTGATAAATGTATGAAGAACCTCTTTTGCAATATCATCAACTCTGTCATCATCATTGCCATACTTAGGAAAGTCACCTTCTACCTTGTAGTCAACTGCAAGACCTTCTTCATTTCTGATAACCTTTACCTTAGCATATTTAATAGCTGAAAGTGAGTCAGCAACTACCGACATACCTGCTATACCAGTTGCAAACCAACGTCTTACCTGCTTATCATGAAGTGCCATCTGAAGTCTTTCATATGAATACTTATCATGCATATAATGAATTATATTGAGTGCATTTACATATACACCTGCAAGCCACTTCATCATATCCTTATATTTATCCCAAACCTCATCATAATCAAGATATTCTGATGTTATCGGGCGAAATTTAGGACCAACCTGCTTACCTGAAATCTCATCAACACCACCGTTGATAGCATAAAGAAGACACTTGGCAAGATTTGCTCTTGCACCGAAAAACTGCATCTCTTTACCTATTCTCATAGAAGATACACAGCACGCAATACCATAATCATCACCATGAACTACACGCATTATATCATCATTTTCATACTGAACTGCTGAATGTTTTATAGAAATTCCGGCACAGAACTTCTTCCATGCTTCCGGAAGCTTTGTTGACCAGAGGACAGTCATATTTGGCTCTGGAGCAGCACCTATATTATTGAGTGTATTAAGATATCTGTAAGACATCTTTGTAACCATATGTCTGCCATCTACACCAATACCACCGATTGACTCTGTAACCCATGTAGGATCGCCGGCAAATATTGAATTGTACTCAGGAGTACGTGCAAATTTGATGCAGCGCAGCTTCATAACAAACTGATCTACGATTTCCTGAATTTCTTTTTCTGTAAATGTTCCTTCTGCAAGATCTCTTTCTGCATAAATGTCAAGGAAGGTTGATGTACGTCCAAGACTCATCGCAGCACCATTCTGTTCCTTTACTGCTGCAAGATATGCAAAATAAACTGCCTGTGTTGCCTCTAAAACATTGTTTGCAGGCTTTGAAATATCACAGCCATATATCTTAGCAAGCTCTTTAAGCATCTTAAGTGCTCTTATCTGCTCTGAAAGTTCTTCTCTCTCTCTGATAACGTCAGAATACATTATTGTACGTGTTGTAGCTTTCTGCTGTTCCTTATCTTCGATAAGTCTGTCAACACCATAAAGAGCAACTCTTCTGTAATCACCAATAATTCTTCCTCGTCCGTATGCATCCGGAAGACCTGTAATGATATGAGCAGAACGGCATGCTCTCATCTCATCTGTATATGCATCAAACACACCTGCATTATGTGTCTTACGGTGTGTAGTAAAGTACTCTACTACTTCCGGATCAACTTTATATCCATTGTCCTCACAAGCCTTAATTGCCATTCTGATTCCGCCATATGGCTGAAGAGAACGCTTAAATGGCTTCTCTGTCTGGAAACCAACTATCTTTTCTTTGGACTTATCTAAATAACCAGCTTCATGAGATGTTATAGTTGATATAACCTTTGTGTCCATATCAAGAACACCACCGGCTTCTCTTTCCTTCCTGGAAAGTTCAAGAACTTCATCCCATAAATCAAGGGTATCCTGTGTAGGACCTTCAAGAAATGAATCATCACCGTCATATGGATGATAATTATTCTGAATAAAATCTCTAACATTTACCTCAGATTCCCATGCACCACCTGTAAAGTTTCTCCATTCATTTAACATAAATTTCCTCCATTCTACGTGCATAAAACGTTATGACTGCCTGGCTATGCATGACAGATATGCACGTTTTAATCTGCCACTACATGTCAAGTCCCGCTAAGTATTTCAATATAGCAAACTATCTGAGAACCCCTGCCACATTGACGAAGCTGCCTGTAGTTCAGTTCATACATCAAACTCCAATCTACTACAATTATTACACTTCCACATATACTTAATGCATCTTACTATAGCATTTTCCTTATATAAATAAGAATAACAATCAGAACTCTCATCTGTTATATAAAAGAAAATCAGCCGACAGTCCAGACACTCATTTGCCCAGACGGTCGGCCTAATATATGTTATACTTCACGTGGTCAATCCACTCATTCCGTCAGTCATATAACAAGGCGATAATACAATATATTCAAAAATAAGTCAATGGTTTTTTAAGGAAAAGTTTGAATATCGAAACAAAAAATTCGTTTTAACTAACTTATTTATACAAGTTATTTGGCAAAATATCAAT
>CAZFFA010000074.1:0-11034 GCA_964517955.1 uncultured Jutongia sp.
CTTATATCATTTATGCGTCTTACATATCAAAAAGCGTACAGCGAAATTTATTCGTCAAAAGAAAGAGGTTGCCTAGAAATTGATTTAATGATATACTCTACAATGGTTTGTTTTATATAGTAATAACTAGAAAATTACATCAGTAGATAGCTGATGCAACGAATAAAGATGTATAGGAGTGAATTTCATGAGTTTATTTAGCAAGGTATTTGGAACACATAGTCAGCATGAAGTGAAAAGAATACTTCCGATTGTTGATAAGATTGAAGCACTTGCACCTGAGTTTGAAAAACTTACAGATGCAGAACTTCAGGCGAAGACAGGAGAGTACAAAGAACGTCTTGCCAATGGTGAGACACTTGATGACCTTCTTCCAGAGGCATATGCAACAGTAAGGGAAGCTGCAACACGTGTACTTGGTATGCGTCATTACCGTGTACAGCTTATAGGTGGTGTAATTCTTCATCAGGGACGTATCACTGAGATGCGTACAGGTGAAGGTAAGACACTCGTTTCTACACTGCCTGCATATCTTAATGCTCTTGAGGGCAAAGGTGTTCATATCGTAACAGTAAATGATTACCTTGCTAAGCGTGATGCTGAGTGGATGGGTAAAGTTCATGAATTCCTTGGACTTAAAGTTGGCGTTGTTCTCAATTCAATGGAAAATGATGAAAGAAGAGAAGCATATAACTGTGATATAACATATGCTACAAACAACGAACTTGGTTTTGATTACCTTCGTGATAACATGGTTGTATACAAAGAAGAGCTTGTACAGCGTGAACTTCATTATGCCATAATCGATGAGGTCGATTCAGTACTTATCGATGAGGCACGTACACCACTTATCATATCAGGTCAGAGTGGAAAATCTACTAAGCTTTACGAAGCTTGTGATATCTTTGTAAGACAGCTTACAAAGGGTACTGCAAAAGAACTTTCAAAGATGGATCTTCTTATGAATGAAGAGGAAGAAGAAACAGGCGATTATGTAGTTGATGAGAAGGATAAGAATGTCAACCTTACAGCAGAAGGTGTAAGAAAGGCAGAGAAATTCTTCCAGGTAGATAATCTTGCTGATCCTGACAATCTTGAACTTCAGCACAATATAAATCTTGCACTTAGAGCACATTCTCTTATGTTTAAAGATAAGGATTATGTAGTAAAAGATGATGAGGTTCTCATCGTAGATGAGTTTACGGGACGTATTATGCCGGGCAGACGTTTCTCAGATGGTCTTCATCAGGCAATTGAAGCAAAAGAGCATGTTAAGGTTAAGAGAGAGAGTAAGACTCTTGCAACTATTACATTCCAGAACTTCTTCAATAAATATGCTAAGAAGTCAGGTATGACAGGTACAGCTCTTACAGAAGAAAAAGAATTTAGAGATATATATGGAATGGACGTAGTAGAAGTTCCTACTAATCTTCCTATTCAGCGTATAGATTACAATGATGCAGTTTATAAGACAAAAGAAGATAAATACAATGCAGTAATTGCAGATATTATTGAAGCACATAAGAAAGGACAGCCTGTTCTTGTTGGTACAATCAATATCGATACATCAGAACTTTTAAGTGAAAAACTTAAGAAGAAGGGTATACCTCATAAAGTCCTCAATGCTAAATTCCATGAGCTTGAAGCTGAGATCGTAGCAGATGCCGGTCAGATGGGCGCTGTAACTATAGCAACCAACATGGCAGGCCGTGGTACTGATATTAAGCTTGGCGAAGGAGTAAAAGAGCTTGGTGGTCTTAAGATAATCGGTACAGAAAGACATGAATCACGTCGTATAGACAATCAGCTTCGTGGTCGTGCAGGTCGTCAGGGTGATCCGGGTGAGTCAAGATTCTATATCTCTCTTGAAGATGATCTTATGCGTTTATTCGGTTCAGAAAGACTTATGGGTCTTTTCGAGGCAATGCCTGATGGAGAACAGGTTGAGCACAAGATGCTTTCAAGTGCCATTGAAAGTGCACAGAAGAAGATTGAGGGCAATAACTTTGGTATAAGAAAGAACCTTCTTGAATTTGACCGTGTAAACAATGAGCAGAGAGAAGTTATCTACAAAGAGCGCCGCAGAGTTCTTGATGGCGAAAATATGCGTGATACAATTTATAAATTTATCACAGATGTTGTAGAAAAATGTGTTGATTCTATAATAAATGATGAAACACCTGCTGAAGAATGGGATATTCAGGAACTTAACAATGTACTCCTTCCAATAATCCCTATGAAGAAGATTGTTCTTACAGATGAACAGTTGAAGCACTGCAGCAAGGCAGAACTTATGCAGCAGTTAAAAGAGGCAGCAGTTAAAGTATATGAAGCTAAAGAAGCAGAATTCCCGGATCAGGATCAGATACGTGAAGTGGAAAGAATCATCCTTCTTAAAGTTATCGATCATAAGTGGATGGATCATATCGATGATATGGATCAGTTACGTCAGGGAATCGGACTTCAGGCATATGGTCAGAGAGATCCAGTTGTAGAATACAAGTTTGCCGGATTTGATATGTTTGATGCTATGATAGATGCTATCACAGAGGAAACAGTAAAAGCACTTACTCATATTCAGATAGAGCAGAAGGTTGAAAGAGAGCAGGTTGCCAAAGTTACAGGAACAAATAAGGATGAAACAGTTGCAGCAGCTCCTAAGAAGAGAGAAGGAAAGAAGATTCAGCCAAATGATCCTTGTCCATGCGGAAGCGGAAAGAAATATAAGATGTGCTGTGGAAGAAAGTTTTAGACTGATATCATAGTTATGATGTGGCAGTAACAGCTTTAGAATTTAGAAAGAGGTATATTTGATGGTAGAATTTGATAATATCAAGCTTTCATTGTCAAACTACGAAGAACCCTTAAAGGAGATGGCAGGCTCACTTGATCTGTCCAACAAAAAGGACAGGGTCGAGGAGCTGGAGCATACAATGGAAGAACCGGGTTTCTGGGATAATCCGGAACGTTCTACATCCATAGTCCAGGAGAGCAAGAAGCTTAAGAGTGTTATAGAAAGATATGATGCATTATGTGAATCAAGAGACGATATACTTACTCTTATAGAAATTGCTGAAGAAGAAAATGATGCAGATGTACTTGGTGATATAGAAGAGGCATATGGAAGTTTTGAAAAGGAATATGAAGATCTTCGTATAGAGACTCTTCTTTGTGGAGAATATGATAAGAACAATGCAATTCTTACACTTCATGCAGGTGCGGGCGGAACAGAAAGCTGTGACTGGGCGAGTATGCTTTGCCGTATGTATCAGAGATGGGCAGATAAGCAGGGGTTTCAGGTTGAAATGCTTGATTTCCTTGATGGAGATGAGGCAGGTTATAAGTCGGTAACACTTCAGATAAATGGTATGAATGCCTATGGATATCTTAAGTCAGAACATGGCGTTCACAGACTTGTCCGCATCTCACCGTTTAATGCAGCAGGCAAGCGTCAGACATCATTTGTATCATGTGATGTTATGCCGGAGATAGAGGAAGACCTCGATATTGAAATAGCTGATGATGATATTCGTATTGACACTTACCGTTCAAGCGGTGCAGGGGGACAGCATATCAATAAGACATCATCTGCTATACGTATTACTCATTATCCTACAGGAATAGTAGTACAGTGTCAGACTGAACGTTCACAGCATATGAACAAAGATAAGGCTATGCAGATGCTGAAAGCTAAGCTTTTCCTTTTGAAACAGCAGGAAAATATAGATAAAGCCAATGGCATACGTGGCGAGCAGAAGGACAATGGCTGGGGAAGCCAGATAAGGTCATATGTAATGCAGCCATATACAATGGTAAAAGATCACAGAACTAATCAGGAAGTAAGTAATGTACAGGCAGTAATGGATGGTTATATTGATCCGTTTATAAATGCTTATCTTGCATGGATTACAAAATAAGGTTAAGATATCAGAAGATAAAGTAGTAAATGTTATGATACATGAGACTGCACAGGCAGAGAATGGAGGAAAAAATGATAAAAGTTGCGATATTAGGATATGGTACAGTTGGTTCAGGTGTATTTGAAATACTCAATACAAATAGTGAAATAATCTCAAAGAGAACAGGGGACGACATTCAGGTAAAATATGTCCTTGATCTTAGAGAATTTCCCGGAGATCCTGCAGAACCATATGTAATACACGATTTTGCAGAGATAGAAAAAGATGATGAAGTACAGATCGTCGTTGAGACAATGGGAGGACTTCATCCTGCGTATGAATTTGTCAAAGCAAGTCTTGAAAATGGCAAGAGCGTATGTACATCCAATAAAGCACTCGTTGCAGCATTTGGTCCTGAACTTCTTGAACTTGCAAAGAGCAAAAACGCTAATTTCTTATTTGAAGCCAGTGTAGGTGGTGGTATTCCTATTATAAGACCTCTTAAGACATCTCTTGCACCGGATGTAATTGAAGAAATATCAGGTATCCTTAATGGAACAACAAACTACATTCTCACTGAGATGACAGAAAATGGTTCTGATTTTGATTCTGTACTTAAAGATGCACAGGACAAGGGTTATGCTGAAAAAGATCCTACTGCTGATGTTGAAGGTCATGATGCAGGCCGCAAGATTGCAATTCTTACATCTCTTGCATATGGAAAACAGTTAGACTTTGAAGATATATATATGGAAGGTATCACAAAGATTACTGACAGAGATATCAACTATGCCAAGAAGATCGGCGCAAAGGTTAAGATCTTTGGTTCAAGTAAAAAAGTTGGTGATAAGGTAAGTGCAATGGTAGCACCTAAGCTTATCACACATGAACATCCATTATATAGTGTAGATGGTGTATTCAATGCAATACTTGTAAAAGGAAACATGGTCGGGGATGTTATGTTCTATGGTCAGGGTGCAGGAAAGCTTGCTACAGCAAGTGCAGTTGTATCTGATATCATGGATGCATCAAAGCATGTCAATGTTAACATCAATACATTATGGGATCATGAAAAGTTAGACCTGCTCCCAATTGCTGATGCAACATCAAAATTCCTTGTAAGAGTATCAGGTTCTAAGAATGACAATGAAGAGAAAGTAAACAAGGCTTTCGGTAAGGTTACTCCTGTTGATGCCGGCTATGATGATGAATATGGATTTATTACAGAAGACATTACAGAAGCTGCTTATGAAAAAGCTGCAAATGAAATGGGTAATGTAATCAATAAAATACGTTTTGACGCATAAATCTGTTCATTAACATAAAAGGAGATGTAATAAATGAAATATATAGTAGTATTAGGCGATGGAATGGCTGATGAGCCAATAGAAGAAATAGGTGGCAAGACACCTCTTGAATATGCAAAGACACCTGCAATGGATAGAATTGCACCAAAGTCAGAGATTGGTCTTGCACATACAATTCCAGAGGGAATGAAGCCCGGCAGTGATACAGCAAATCTTGCTGTACTTGGATATGATCCAAAGAAATATTATACAGGACGTTCTCCACTTGAAGCACTCAGTATAGGTGTACCTATGAAAGATACGGATATAGCTATAAGATGCAATATCGTAACAGTATCTGATGATGATCTTCCATACGAAGAAAAGACTATCATCGATCACAGTTCAAGCGAAATCTCAACAGAAGATGCTGCTATTCTTATGAAGGCTATTCAGGAAGAACTCAATGATGATATATATAAATTCTATGTCGGTACAAGCTATCGTCATCTTACTATATGGGATAAAGGTGAAGTAGTTGATCTTACTGCTCCTCATGATGTACTTGGTCAGGTCATTGGTCAGTATCTTCCTAAGGATGAGAAGCTTAGAGAGATGATGAAGAAGAGTTATGATATACTTAACAATCATCCACTCAATGTTGAAAGAGCAAAGAAAGGTCTTAACAAGGCTAATTCAATATGGTTCTGGGGTCCGGGAACACGTCCTGCACTTGATTCATTTGAAGGAAAATATGGCAAACGTGGTGCAATGATATCAGCAGTTGACCTTCTTAAAGGAATAGCTGTAGGCGCAGAGATGGACAATATTGATGTTGAAGGTGCAAACGGAACTCTTGAAACAAACTGGGAAGGTAAGGCAGATGCAGCAGTAAAGGCACTTCTTGAAGACAATTATGATTTCGTTTATATACATATGGAGGCACCGGATGAGATGGGTCATCAGGGAAGTCTTGAACGTAAGATAAAGGCTATTGAATATGTTGACACAAGAGTACTTGATACTGTACTTAAGAAGATGGATGAGTCAGGAGAGGACTACAGAGTTCTTGTAATGCCGGATCATCCAACTCCTATAGCATGTCGTACACATACAGCAAATCCTGTTCCTTATATGATTTATGATAGCAGAAAAGATGCCGGTACTTCACTTCTTTACAATGAAAAAGATGCTGCAAAGAGTGGTATTGTAGTAGATGAAGGATATACTCTTATGAGTAAGTTACTTGAAAAATAAGAGAAACCTAAATAAATCATCAGAGTTAGCGCGAAAAACTATATATAGATAATTAAGGCGGCTATCAGATGATAGCCGCTTTATTGCACGTTCATATCAGGTGTACAAGGCGCAGAAGGAATATTTTGTAGTATATATGATGCATCGGGTGAGAAAAATTCAGGCGATGCTTAATCATACAAAATAGAAAATAAAAAGGAGAAAATAATGAATATAGAGAAAAAGATTGCCGAAGAGCTTTCTATAGAGCTGTGGCAGGTCGAGGCTACTGTAAAGCTTATTGATGAAGGAAATACAATACCTTTCATTGCACGTTATAGAAAAGAGGCACATGGTTCACTTAATGATGAACAGCTTCGTAATCTCAATGAAAGACTGACATATCTTAGAAATCTTGAAGAAAAGAAAGAGCAGGTTCTTGCAAGTATTGAGGAACAGGGGAAATTAACAGAAGAACTTAAAAATCAGATTCTTGAAGCACAGACACAGGTATTGGTTGATGACCTTTATCGTCCATACAGACCAAAGAGAAGAACGAGAGCTACTATAGCGAAGGAAAAAGGTCTTGATGGTCTTGCTGATATTATAATGAATCAGAATCCATCGGATGATATAAAGAAAGCAGCCGAAAGTTATATTTCAGAAGAAAAAGAAGTTACAAGTGTTGATGAAGCTATAGCAGGTGCTATGGATATAATTGCAGAGGCTGTATCAGACAATGCAGAATATAGAACATATATACGAGATATAACTATGCAGGAAGGTGTTATAACATCCACAGCAAAAGATGAAAAAGCGCAGTCTGTATATGAGATGTATTATGAATTTGAAGAAAAACTGGAAAAAATAGCAGGTCACAGGGTGCTTGCAATAAATCGTGGTGAAAAGGAAAAGTTTCTGGTTGTAAAGATTGCTGCACCGGAAGAAAGAATAATACAGTATCTTAAGAAAAAGAATATAACAGGTGATAACAAAGAGGCAGAGGCAATAATAACTGAAGCTATAGAAGACAGCTATAAAAGACTTATCGCACCGGCTATAGAACGTGATATAAGAAATGAACTTACTGAAAAAGCAGAGGATGGCGCAATAAAAGTATTTGGCAAGAATCTTGAACAGCTTCTTATGCAGCCACCTATTGCCGGAAGAAATGTACTTGGCTGGGACCCGGCATTCAGAACAGGCTGTAAACTGGCTGTAGTTGACAGTACAGGTAAGGTGCTTGATACAACTGTAGTATATCCAACTGCACCACAAAACAAGGTAGATGAAACAAAAAAGATAGTCAAAGCGTTGATTGATAAATATGATATTTCTCTTATATCGGTTGGTAATGGTACTGCTTCAAGAGAATCAGAGATGATCATTGCTGATATGTTAAAGGAGATAGACAAACATGTTAAGTACATCATAGTCAATGAAGCGGGTGCGTCAGTGTATTCTGCAAGTAAGCTTGCTACAGAAGAATTTCCAAATTTTGATGTAGGACAGAGAAGTGCAGCTTCGATAGCAAGAAGGCTTCAGGACCCGCTTGCGGAACTTGTAAAGATAGATCCTCAGTCAATAGGTGTCGGTCAGTATCAGCATGATATGAACCAGAAAAAACTTTCAGAGACATTAACAGGTGTTGTAGAAGACTGTGTTAATAAAGTCGGAGTAGACCTTAATACAGCATCTGCATCACTTCTTGAATATATATCAGGTATATCTAAGGCAATAGCGAAAAATATAGTAGTTTATCGTGAAGAGAATGGTAAATTTACCAACAGAAAACAGCTTCTTAAAGTTGCAAAGCTCGGACCCAAAGCATATCAGCAGTGTGCCGGATTTATGAGGATACAGGGAGGGGATAATCCTCTTGATGCCACAAGCGTACATCCTGAAACATATGATGCTGCCAATGCACTTCTTGATGATCTTGGGATAGATATGGAAGAACTTAAGAAGATACAGGCAGAAGCTGCAAAGCAGAAAAAGGTTGTAAAGAAGCCTGCAAAGAACAATAAAAAGAAAGAATTTAAAGTCAGAAATACCAATACGGCATTTGGTGCAGCTCTTGCCAAAGCATTTGCCGATGATCCTAAAATGAACATTGCAGAAGAAGATAATGCAGAAGAAACATCTACAAGCGTGACCGGTGGTCTTGAAAAACGGGTTAAAGATAAAAAGAAAGAAGCAGAAAAACTTGGAATAGGTGAGATAACACTTACAGATATTCTTAAAGAGCTTGAAAAGCCGGCAAGAGATCCACGAGATGAGATGCCAAAGCCAATACTAAGAACAGATGTACTTGAAATGAAAGATCTTAAAGAAGGAATGATTCTTAAAGGAACTGTTCGTAATGTCATAGACTTTGGAGCTTTTGTTGATATCGGAGTTCATCAGGACGGTCTTGTTCATATATCAGAATTATCTGATAAAAAATTCGTAAAACATCCACTTGATGTTGTAAGCGTTGGCGATATAGTTGACGTAAAAGTATTAAGTGTGGATCTTAAGAAACAGCGTATTCAGCTTTCTATGAAAATATAAAGAAAAATGATAGTGGCTGAAAGCTTATAATGTGAAAATATAATATTATCCATGAAAGGAGGGCGCATGTCTGGCATGTGCATATGAAGATATGAGTTTTTGGGATAAATTTTTTGTAGAAGTTAAGAGGGGCACAAAAGTAACATATAGCGAAAGTGATCTCAATAAACTTGACAGAATGTATGAAACAGAAGTTATTGACAGGAAAGATAAAAAGATTATGTCTCCATTTAGAAAAGAAGCGCAGAGAAGTCTGCAGTCACAGATAAGAGATTATGCCTTTGAGCGTATTCTTGACAGACATCTTTATACATTTTCGCATATGCTTGTAATTCCCAATCCATATGGGCTGGCAAAACAGACTGCGCTTATTCTTTTTAATTCATCAAAAGAGGCAAAGATTGTATATCGCGTTATCGGAGATAAGCCAGAGAATGATTTTACAGGAGAAACAGAATTAACAAAGCGTCACCGAGTCCCAATTCTTGGACTGTACCAAAATCGTAACAATAAAGTGGATATAAGCATGTTTGATGCAGAGGGTAATCTTCTTAAGCACCGTGTACTTACGATATATGTTTCTGCGATTCAAAAGAACATAACAGAAATAATAAGCGGGATCGATAAGAAAGAATCTCATTTTCCATTTGTCGTACTCAATGGAATCAGTTTCAATCCATTTGCCTTAGATGGCAATGGTGACATAAGATATGCCCTGCAGTATAAAACAGGAAGGCTTGGAATGATTCCTTTACAGAATGGCAGATTTTTGATGATGGATAAGACTGCCAATATAATGAATGAGTTTGGAAAAATGCAGCCATGCAGATATCAGGAAATGGACTACATGGGCAGAGTTTACCGTACATTTTTATTTGAATACCAGATAGGAAGAGCTATTGCGCAAAACGGTGATTCATTATTCCTTGTTACTTCATCTGACAGTGAGCATATAACAGACAAAATAATAGAGCTTGATATGAATACAGGCGATATCATAAGATCATGCAGCATGGCTGATATACTTGGTGACAAATATCGTACCTGTAAGGACTGGGCAAATATTTCAAATATCGTTTACAGCGATGGATATATGCTTATAACAGCAAGAAAGCTCCATTCTGTTATAAAATTAAACTGGAATAATATGACATTAGAGTGGATTTTTGCACCATCAGTTATATGGAAAGATACAGAACTGGAAAAATATACATTAAAAACCGATGGAGAAGAAATCGTATGCTCATGTCCGGAATATACTCTTGGGGTCGGTGAAAATAATTCCAATGAACTGATTGTATTTGAAGATAACCGAAAAGTGGGTGTCGCACTCAATAAAAAATCATACAAAAAGTCATATGCAAGAATAATTAAGATTGATGAGGAGAATTTGAAGTATAGCTCACTGAATAATATAGAAATCCAGAAAGCGATATGCTATGGAAAGATTGTTCTCTCAGATGACGGTAAATACATTCTTGCATGTCAGGGTTCACTTAAAGAAAAGACAGACGAGTGCAGGGCAGCTTTAACTGAAATAGATGCTGTAACGGGACAGAAGTTCAGAAAAGTAGATGTTGCCAAAGCATATACCAATGCCTGGATATTTGAGCCTGATATAAAAGGCTACTGTCATTCTATGGAATTAAACAGCAGAGCTGTATTTGGAAGCATTAAACCGCCAGCTGTTTTTGACGGAGATCTTCCGCCTGTTTCATCAGAAAAAATTGAAAAATCGTACTTTGGAGCATGTAAGCTGTGTGATGAATTGTTCCTTTGCTCAATGATGGCAGGCTGTGTTGACAGGATATATTTTGTCGGAGAACAGAATGCATATGTACAGGATTACAGTGGAATGGAGCTGGGATCAAAAAAAGAATTTTTTGCAGTTTCACTTAGTGAAATGAAGAAGGATGAATATAATGTGTATGTTGAGTATGAGGGTGAATGCCATAAGCTGAAGAATGAGATAAGGGTTGTGAAATAGCAGATAGGATTTAAATAATTAACTCAAACTTCGCACATTAAAATGTGCCTATGCACCTTGAAAATTCAATAAT
>CAZFFA010000075.1:0-11017 GCA_964517955.1 uncultured Jutongia sp.
TTTACAGCAGTTACAAGTTTAACAGCAACAAATATAAAGTTATTGGAACAAAGACTGGAACTACAAATGCAGCAGGACATGTTTTGATCGCTACAGTAAAAAATTCAGAAGGAAATGAAGTTATAATCTGTTATTTTGGTGCTAAGACAACTGATGCACTTTATACCGGAATAAAAAAATTATTTAAATATACATTTAAAAACAATAAATTTGAAAATGAAGCTGCTCCAACGGCAACACCAAAATCAACGGCAACAGTAACTCCAATGACAATGTAGGTACTGGCATCAGTTATGACTGATGGGTAAAATTATATAAAATAGTAGGAACTTAGTGCGAAAAATCCATATACGAAAGATTTTTCACACACGAGATTTGTGTCTGCGCGCACTTGACACAAACTCGGTATGCGCAAAAAACGTGCGCAGAAATAAGGATTTGTATGAGCAAATTGATCAAAAACGTAATTAGATTAAGTATACCTGCAATACTGGCTGAGATAAGCTCTATAATAATGCAGTATATTGATGCAGCCATGGTTGGCAGTCTTGGTGCAGAGCAGACTGCTGCGATAGGCCTTGTATCAACTTCGACATGGCTTATAGGTGGTCTTTGTATGGGAACTGCTACCGGATTTTCTGTACAGGTAGCACAACTTATAGGAGCAAAACGTGAGGACGAGGCAGGACATGTGTTACGACAGTCTATTTTGGTTTCTCTTATATTTAGTCTGATTATAACAATTGCAGGAGTAGGAATAAGCGGAAAATTACCTGTATGGCTTGGTGGAGAAAAGAGTATATGCAGATATGCTTCTTTATATTTTCTTGTTTACTGCATATCACTTACTGCAATTCAGTTCAGATATCTTGCAGGAAGTATGCTTCAGTGCAGCGGAGATATGCATACGCCAAGTATATTGAATGTAACAATGTGTTTCCTTGATGTAATATTTAATGCAGTTCTTATATTTCCAACGAGGAAAGTAGTTATAGCAGGAATTAGTTTAAAGATATATGGTGCCGGTCTTGGAGTAACTGGTGCAGCGATAGGAACTGCCATAGCAGAAACAATAGTTGCAGTAATAATGCTTTGGTGTGTATGTGTCAGATCGGAAAAATTAAGGATTAAGAGTGGTCAGAGTTGGAAAATTGATAAAAAGTGTATGAAATCTGCTGCATATATTGCACTGCCTATGACATTTGAACATACAGTGATGTGTGGGGCCCAGGTTATGTCAACACGAATTGTTGCTCCTCTGGGAAATGTTTCGGTAGCGGCTAACTCATTAGCTGTAACGGCAGAGAGTTTCTGCTATATGCCGGGATATGGAATAGGTTCTGCAGCAACAACTCTTGTCGGACAAAGCATGGGATCAAAGGATCAACACAAAGCAAGATACTATGCCAGGCTGTCAGTATTGCTTGGAACAGTAGTTATGACGTTTTCAGGAATTTTAATGTTTGTTCTTGCTCCGTTTATGTTTAGAATGTTAACACCTGATGTAATGGTTCAGAAACTAGGAGTCAGAGTATTGCGGATAGAGGCATTTGCTGAACCTTTATATGCTGTATCAATAGTTGCATCCGGTGCACTCAGAGGTGCCGGAGATACTCTTATACCTAGTATCCTTAACCTTTTTAGTATGTGGGGTGTCAGAATCGTACTTTCTTTTATTCTTGCTCCTGTATTTGGTCTTACTGGCGTATGGATTGCAATGTGTATCGAATTATGTATAAGGGGAATACTATTTCTTATAAGACTTCTGAGAGAAAAATGGCTTAATATAGAGATTATATAATCTCATTCAGGAATAAAAGGTCTGGTGTGCTGTATAATTGGTGAAATATCAATGATACAGTATGCCAGACCTTTGTCAGGTTTTATAAACATAAGCAGCAAATTTGTATTCTGGGTCTATAGAAAGTATTTATAATATAATTTTGTATTATAAACGCAGTAGATCATTTATAACTTCCTGTACGGTTTCAATCTTATCAGACTTATACGCATTGGCACCACAAAATATAAGACCATTATCTACATCACCTTTTACGGCATTTATAAGAGCACGGCTTATGCAGTATGGTGTGTCTACACTGTTGCATGTTTTGATACATTGATAACATTTTGTTATCTTATCAGGAGTTTCATGGACTCTTTCAAGAAATTTATTGTGTATAGCACGTCCCGGCATACCTACGGGACTTTGTATAATTTCTATATCTTTTTTTTGGGAATTTATATAGCACTGCTTAAATTCATCAGATGCATCACATTCTTTTGTAGTGACAAAGCGTGTAGCAACCTGAACACCATCAACACCAAGTTTCATGGCTTCATCTACATCATCAGCAGTTGTAATTCCTCCTCCAAGTATGACTGGAATTTTTTTATTAAATTTTTCTCCGTATTTTTTTACACATTCTATTATTTTTTTTACTTCATCAGCAAATTTCTCTTTTGTAATGGATTTTAATTCATCAGGAGAAAATCCAAGATGGCCGCCGGCATCAGGTCCTTCTATTACTACCATGTCTGCCGTTGTCTGATATTTCTTTTCCCACATATGAAGAAGAATATCGGCGGCTCTTTCACTTGAGAAAATAGGAGCTATTTTAGTGGATGTTCCATTTGTGTATTTTGGAAGTCTTGCAGGAAGTCCTGCACCGGATACGATAAGGTCGGCACCGGCTTCAACTGCTGACTGTACATATTCCTCATATCTTCTGGTAGCAACCATTATGTTTATTCCGACTATGCCATTGCCTGTTGTCATTTCCTTTGCTTTCTGAATATATTTTTTAACAGCTTTTATGTTGGTATCAGTAGGATCATTTTCATATTCAGGTTCTCTAAAACCGATTTGTGCGGCTGATAATACACCTATACCGCCACAGTTCGCTACTGCTGATGCAAGTCTTTCAAGACTTACACCTACACCCATTCCTCCCTGTACTATAGGAAGTTTTGCTGTTAAATTGCCGAGTTTAATTGGTTTATACATAATAAATGATATCCTTTCAGTTACTATAATATAGAAATCTATTCAATGTAGTTATAAATACTACATACAAAAGTATACATTATTGTGTATGAAAGTCAAGAAGTATATTAAATGAGATTATAAATACCATAATTATCAATAGAACAAGCATTGTAAAAGAAAAATAAAAATAGAATAGAAAATATATAAAAAGTGTAATATATGTAGTTGTATATGTGTGGCAAAGGTGATAATATGGGTTGCAATCGCTTACGCAGAGTGTATATATTTATGAATTAAAACTAAATTTGATGTAGGGGTCAAAAACAGAGAGCAATGTATATTTCCATACAAGTTGCTATCTGTCTGACTTAGGCATCTCAATATAAATAAAATAATAGGAGGTAAATTATGAGTAAGAGTAATGCAAAAGATATGACAAGCGGAAAACCAATGCATCTGATCGTACAATTTTTCGTTCCATTACTTCTAGGAATGCTTTTTCAGCAGTTTTACAGTATGATGGATACTATAATAGTAGGTCGCTGCCTTGGTGTAAAGGCACTGGCATCAGTAGGTGCTACAGGTTCGGTGAATTTCATGATAATAGGTTTTTGTATGGGTGTATGCAATGGCTTTGCAATTCCTGTAGCGCAAAGATTTGGTGCAAAAGATTATCATTCACTTAGAAAATATGTGACCAATAGTGCATGGCTTGCCGGTATATTTTCAATAGTTATGACTGTTGTTACATGTATCCTCAGCAGACAGATAATGACATGGATGAGAACTCCATCTGATATATTTGAAGATGCCAATACATATATATGGATAATATTCCTCGGAATACCTGCTACATATCTTTACAATCTTGTATCGGGTATAATCCGTTCACTTGGTGACAGTAAGACGCCACTATATTTTCTTATCATGTCATCAGTTCTTAATATAGCACTGGATTTTATAATGATCCTTGTATTTAAGACAGGGGTAGCAGGTGCAGCTATAGCTACAGTAGTAAGTCAGGCTGTATCAGGAATCGGTTGTCTGTTTTTTATGAAGAAGAAATTTACTATTCTTCATGCAGATAAAGAAGAGTGGAAATTCAATTGGAAGTATGCGGGTACGTTGTGTGGAATGGGAGTTCCTATGGGACTTCAGTATTCTATAACAGCTATTGGAAGTGTAATACTTCAGTCAGCGGTTAATACACTTGGTTCGACTGCGGTTGCGTCTATTACTGCCGGAAGTAAGATAAGTATGTTTTTCTGCTGCCCATTTGATGCCATGGGATCTACCATGTCAACATATGCCGGACAGAATGTCGGTGCAGTAAAGATAGACAGAGTTAAGCAGGGTCTTTTAGCATGTTCTTTTCTTGGACTTATTTATTCTGTGATAGCATGTCTTGTACTTTGCCTTTTTGGAAACAAGATAGCACTGTTATTTGTAAGTAGCAAAGAAGTGAAGATACTTGGTGAAGTTCAGCAGTTTCTCACAGTGAACAGTCTGCTCTATTTTCCACTTGCACTTGTAAATATTGTGAGATTTACTATTCAGGGTATGGGATACAGCCTTCTTGCCGTTCTTGCCGGAGTATGTGAGATGATAGCAAGAAGTGCAGTTGGTTTTGTACTTGTTCCTGTATTTGGATATTTTGCAGCCTGCTTTGCAAATCCCGCAGCATGGGTTGCAGCAGATTTATTCCTTATACCTGCATTTATATATTGTTTGAAGCATCTTGAGAAAAGTCTTAAAAGGGTAGCCTTGGAAAATGCTGTTTAAAGGTAACAGAAGGATTGAACTGAATTAAAATAACTGATATAATAATTTTCAGTAAATTGACAGATAGTATGTATTTAATTCAGAAAGGGGATGCTATGGATAAAAATAAATTGGAAAAAAAGCTAAAAAAAGTACATGCATCCTCTGTTCAATCGGCTATGGCACTTGAAAGAACACGTATGGCCAATACAAGAACTATGCTTGCATATATAAGAAGTGCAGTAGCTTTATTTGTAGCCGGTGCCGGCTTGTTAAAGTTTGTGAGCGAGATAAAATGGGTCTATATCGTAGGTATTATCTTCATTATAGCGACACCGGTTATATTTTTTATAGGAATGTATGAATACATAAATATGCGTAAGCGGATAGATAAACATGAACTTGATGAATGGGATCTTTTTCACTTTGAGGATGATGAGGAAGTCTGATGCTGTCTACCCTCTGTGTCCATTTCATAATTATCTTTGTAGATAAGTTCAGATATAGTAACAAGCTTAAAGCCCTTTTTTTGAAGTCCTTCAATAAGTGCATCAAGAGCCTGGGCGGTATATTTTGCTCCATTGTGGCAGAGGATTATTGAGCCGTTACCAAGATGTTTGTGGTTGAGAACCGTTGTCAGGATGGAGTCTACGCCGTAATCCTTCCAGTCGAGGGAGTCTACACTAGACGCGAAAACAAAGCACGACAAAAGCCCCTAAAATGGGGCTTTTTTAAATGTTGTATTCAATAAATATATCTTCAGGAGAAGTATATTTTACTTCTTTTACGAAAATCTTACACAGATCCTTTTTCTCTTCAAATGATCCTTTGAGAATTATATCAGGAACATGTTCGATGTCAATCCCTTCAAATAAACTGATAACGTTATCGGCATCCTGTCTGATTTCAAGTATCTTCTGCTGAATCTCTTTCTTACGTACATCTATTTTTTCAATCCTTTTATTCAGATATTCAATAGCTGTTGTACTTCCGGCGGAGCAGGCATCCAGTAGATTCTCTATTTCAATATCAAGCTTGGCAGCTTCCTGCTGCAGGGCATTGATTTCAAAATTGTCCTGTGCTGTAAGCTCTACAGACTTGCTGGCATTAAATTTATTTACCACTTCATCAGCGGTCAGATAATGCAGCATATCATCAAGTACGATTGATTCAAGAATATCAACCTTTATACTCTTGGATGTGCATACGCCACTCGCATAATTTCTTTTGCCGGAACAGGTGAAGTATTTCACATCGTTACGACTGTTCGATGGAGACATCGCCCTGCCGCATATACCACATTTTACAAGACCGCTCAATATAGTAGTCTGTGATGTGCCTTTACGTGGTGAAGTCTGCAATTTTGCTTTCTTTTTAAACTGAACTTTCAAAAAAGTATCGCTGTCTATAATCGCAGGGTGCTTTGCTATAGCAAGTGTCATCTCACTGACAGGTCTTGAACGTTTTGGATGTTTGCTATTCCTGTCTCTTTTGCCGAATACATTAAGCGAGAGAGTACCGTCACATTGTTCAGGAGACACACGAACACGAACCCCTTGTGCGGCATAGAAGTTGTATACGTCCATAGTGTTAGGTGCATATAGAGGCTTTGAAAGCAGCTCGGACACAACGCGTGAGGTCCAAAGAGCTCCCTTTCTTGTCTTTATACCAAGCTCACTAGCTTTATTCAATATAGAATATACAGTTCCATTTGGTTCTAAGTACCATTCAAAGAATTGTCTGACTATAGCAGCTTCTTCTTCGTTGATCTCAAGAACAGTATGTTGCTGACCGTTTTCCTTTATTTTTTTCAACGAAAAACCATATGGAGCAGGACCACCACCCCAGTAACCAAGTTCACAACGATAGTAATAGTTGTCCGTAACTCTTGTTATAATCGCTTCACGTTCCATCTGCGCAAGTGAGCCGAACAGAGTTGCCATCATAAGTCCGCCTGGGGCAGCGGTATTGATGTTGTCGGCAAATGATACGAAATGAACTCCCAGCTCGCTATAATCTTCTATGAGATTGACAAGATCACGTATGCTTCGGCTTATTCTGTCGATTTTATAGCATACTACTGCCTGAATAAGTCCTGCCTGAACATCTTTATTTAATTTCTGAAATTCCGGTCTGTCTAAGTTCTTGGCAGACCAGCCTTTATCTTTGTATATTTTGTAATCGTTCCAGCCATTGCGCTTGCATAGGTTGATGCAGTCCTCAATCTGTGCATCGATTGATAAAGAATCTTTTTTGTCAAGCGACTGGCGCGCGTATATTGCAACCATGGTATCAAATCCTTTCTATGTAATTTGTAAAAAAGGCACAAAAAAACACCTGTTTCATTGAAAAAGGTGTTTCAATCTGATACAATGGTTTTGCAAGTGGCTGTATCAGATGTTACACCATTGCCCTCGGTTGGTAGCCGGGGGCTTTTTATTTATAGAGTAGCGAATCAGGGGAGATGTGTCAAGAAAAATACGATATATAATATAACTAATGAATATATTTGCATTTATTAATAAAAATGATTATACTAATAAAATATTGAAAAGTGGGGGGAGATATATTGAATAATATTGTTTGTAAGAAATTCGCGGAGCTAGATTTGAAAGATTCTTTTTTTCAGTCATTAAGAGAGGATTATCCAGAATTTGATGAATGGTTTATAAGAAAAGGCGATCAGGATGCGTATGTACAGTTCGATAGCAATAAGATAGTTGGATTTTTATATTTAAAGATAGAAAAAAATATTGTAGATGATGTGGAGCCCAACATAATAGCAAATAGAATTTTAAAAGTGGGCACTTTTAAAATAGATGCTCATGGTACTAAAATGGGGGAGCAGTTTATTAAGATAATAACAGATTATGCAATAGATGCAAATGCGGATGTCTGTTATGCTACAATATATGAAAAACACACTAATCTTATAGAATTGGTTCAGGAATTTGGATTTGAATTTTTCGGTGTTAAGTTGCATGGTGAATATAAAGAGAATGTATACGTAAAACAAATGAGAAGAATCACAGGAGATATCAATAAAGATTTTCCCCTTGTGAATATAGGTGGAGCAAAAAAATATTTATTGAGCATTTATCCTAAATATCATTCAAGAATGTTTCCTGATTCGATTTTAACAACTGAAAATAAGAATATTATAACAGATGTTTCGTATACTAATTCTATACATAAAATATATGTATGCTCAATGGATGAAGTAAGAAATTTGAAATATGGAGATATTGTGGTTATATATAGAACTAGAGAAATGGGGAGATCGGCAGAATATACTGCCGTAGCTACATCTATATGTGTATTAGAAGATATAAAAGAACAAAGTGAGTTTAACTCATTTGAAGAATTTTTTGAATATGTAAACAAGTATAATCTATTTGACAGAAACGATCTAAGGTATTTGTATAATAAGAGAAATTGTATAGCTATTAAAATGACATATAATATAGCTTTAAAAAAGAAAATTGTAAGACATAATTTAATTGAAGAGATTGGACTAGATAGAGCTCAATATTGGGGGTTTTTTGAATTAACAGATGACCAGTTTGAAAACATCGTTCAAAGAGGAGGAGTAAATAAAGCGTTAATAAAATAGAACTGATGTTTGCAAATGTTGTATTGTTTTATCTATTAGTGTATACTATACAGTAGATGGAAATTTGAAATGGAGTGAGAATAATGTGTACGATATTATTATCAATTAACCCTAAATATGTAGAAAATATATTAGATGGAACCAAGGAGTATGAATTTAGAAAAAAGGCATGTAAAAGACAGGTAGATAAAATATTGATTTATTCCACAAGTCCAATTAAGAAAGTGGTGGGGGAAGCAGATGTTGAGGAAGTTCTTATTGACAATCCTGATATAATATGGGAAAAAACAGAGAAAAAGTCAGGAATAGATAAGCATTTTTTTGAACAGTATTATGCCAATAGGAATCAAGCTGTTGCATATAAATTAAAAAATGTCAAAAAATATCAGAAACCAAGAGAATTGAAAGATTATGGGATTAATAGTGCTCCGCAATCATTTCAATATGTAGAAGAAAGTTTAGTTTAAAAATGGAATAATTATATTCAAGAATAGTGAATGGCGGTGCAGTGTGCATCGCCATTTTTGAATGTGTACCCTGTGACGCCCATACTTCGTTGACAGTAGATGTTCCTGGTACAGAACATGATTCCAGATTGATTACGTATACTTTACATAGTATCAAATCCTTTTTATTAAATTTGTAAAAAGGCGCAAAAAAAAACACCTGTTTCATTGAAAAAGGTGTTTCAATTTGATACAATGATTTTGTGATTGGTTGTACAGATTGCTACACCTTTGCCCTCGGTTGGTCAATGTCATTAAGATAAGAAAAAGTATTATACCGAACAGATATGATAGCTTACATACCTGTTCTTTTTTTAAAAAATACTTGACAAATTAACAAAAAAATGCGGCGAAGCCCTTTGAATATATTACATTTTAGTAGGTTTCGCTTATGCGATTTTCGGAAGAGGTAAAACACACCCTATGGAATTTAATTGATGACATGTCTTTAAAAGCATCAGAATTCACGGTTCATCCAAACAAAGATTTTACAAGAAAGAAAAAATGGGATTTTGCAACCGTACTGAAATTTATTATTTTTATGGAGAGCCAGTCTTTGAATTTGATTTAAAGTTCATGAGTTTAATTAAAAAATAAAATGTTCATAAATAAAAAATTTATGTTATTGGGATAATATTATGGTATAGTTATATTAAATGCGAATACAAATTAGGGAGGAACATACATGAAGATACCAGCTTTTCTTGATAGAGAGGATTATTTACAAAATCCAATAATGCATAAATTTTGTTGGAACTGTTAGAAATTATGGCTATTTTAAAACTACACAATATGCAGAAGAGGAGGATATACAAAATGTTTTACAAACAATTTATACCAATTATTGATGTGTTAAATCCGGAGTTTGTAGAAAAATTTGATTATTGGCTTACAACGTTGCCAGCTAATAATAAAAAACATATTACAACATCTATTGTGTCATCAAGGTTGTCGGTATCTTACTCTCAGGCAGCGGCAATATTAGAGTATTCAGATAAACAGGGGATATTGGAAAAACATTATTTGGTGAAATGCCCTGATTGCAATACAAATTTGGGGATAATAACAAAAGATGAAATTGCTGATATGTTGATAGAGCCACAGTATTGTCATGATTGTGAAGAAAATAAACAAATATCATTAGATGACATATATATAGCATATCAGGTTACAAGTGATTCTTCAAATTGTACATATGAAATGTTTGAAGAAAAGGAATAGAAGTAAAAATAAGAATGTGTCGGAATCCGACACATTCTTATTTTTTACTTATTTGCAATTTTTGCAATAAGCGCATCCTGTAGAACCTGAGAGAAGTTTATGCCTAATGCCATAGCTTCCTCATTTAACCATTCAGGAATGGTAAGAGTTTTCTTGACCGCTCTGGAGCTGATACTTTTTTTGTAAGCAAGAAGATCGAACTCGATCACTACTAAAAATGAAAATGAGCTTTTTAATATGGTGAGTCTGTCTTAAAAACCAAGCTCTTTCTTTAGTGAATCGATCGAAATATCTGCTGCATATCTAGGATCACCATTTTCAAAGGCGTCAAGTATTGCTGTTTCTTCATCGGTTGGTTCAACTTCTTCAACTTCAGATAAATTATCACGTTTTGTATATGTGTTTTTTAAATCTTCCCAAAGAAGCAAGGCGTCATCTTCGGTCATTATTGTAATTGCTCCTATAAGTCTTTCTTTAACTGCTGACATGTAACCACCTCCTAGTGTTTGTATATATGCCCTCTATTTCCAATTGATATTATATTGATAATTATTCCATCTTCATTAAAAATAATACGATATGTTCCGACACGTAATCTGTAACCATTTCTACCATGAAGTTTTTTTATATCTCCATTAGGAATTTTTGATATTGCATTTAAAAGGCGTTGCTGCGTAGCTTTATCTTGCTTTTTTAAAAACTTCTTAGCTTCTTTACTGAAATATATTTCCAAATTTTTCCGTCCTTTCCGTAATTCTTAATTAAATTATAATGAAAAAGGAAAAATTTGCAACAAATAATTCTCACCCAACAAAAGGACATCGCCTGATGTCCTTTTTAAGTGCAAAAAATATAAAAAAATAAAAAAATGTGTTGACACAACTATGTTAGTTATGGGTATTATTATTTAAGCTTTTATAAGGTATT
>CAZFFA010000076.1:0-10982 GCA_964517955.1 uncultured Jutongia sp.
TACAAGACCAACATCTGACAGAATAAAAGAGACATTGTTTAATATGCTTCAGAGGGAAGTTGCAGATTGCCGTTTTCTTGATTTGTTTAGCGGAAGCGGTGGTATAGCAATTGAAGCTTTAAGCAGGGGCGCATCAGAAGCAGTTCTTGTAGACAATGACAAAGAATCGCAAAGATGCATACGTGAGAATATCAAAAATACTGACATGCAGGACTATGCAAGACTTATGGCAATGGATGTCATGCAGGCACTTCGCCGGCTTAATGACCTGAACCAGCCATTCGATATTGTATTTATGGATCCGCCATATAGGAAAGATATTGAGGCTGATGTAATTCCTTATTTGTTAGAAAGCAGTATTGTTAAAAAAGGCACACTGATTATAGTTGAGACAGCACTTGATACAGATGTATCATATATGTATGATATGGGATGTACAGTAGAGCGTGTTAAGGAATATAAGACAAACCGTCATGTATTTCTTCGTGTATGATATTATTGCTTCTAAGAAGGCTTGAAAGTCTGACATGAAGTGAGAATAAGGAGTATGTAAAATATGAAAACAGCCATTTTCCCAGGAAGTTTTGATCCGGTTACAATAGGTCATCTGGATCTTATAAAAAGAGCTTCAGATATGTTTGATAAACTGGTTATAGGAGTATTGGTCAATAGTGCAAAAGTTCCACTTCTATCTGTAGAAGAAAGAGTAGATATGTTAAAGGAACTTACGAAAGCTCTGGATAATGTTTCAGTACAATCTTTTGACGGGCTTCTTGTAGATTTTGTAGATATGACGGGAGCAAGTGTAATAGTCAGGGGTCTTAGAACAGCACAGGATTTTGAATATGAGCTTCCATTGGCACAGACAAATTATAAGCTAAATAGCAATGCCGATACAATATTTCTTGCAACATCACCTGAACATTCATATATAAGTTCAAGTGCAGTAAAGGAATTATTGAGATATGGTGCAGATATAAGAAGTATGGTACCTAGACAGGTATATGAAAAGCTTAAATAGAGTATGAAAATACACAATATCGTGAGATATAAAGATATGGGAGGTACATATGCAGGTAAGCAGAATTGAGGAAAAAATCGAAGATATTTATGCATTTGTCGAGAGCTGCAAGATGCAGCACCTGTCACAGACAAAGGTGGTTGTTCCTAAAAATGAATTATATGATCTACTAGATGATCTTAGAAGAGATGTTCCCGATGAAATCAAGCGTTATCAGAAGATACTTAGTCAGAGAGATGCCATTTTAGAGGATGCAGAGGAAAGGGCAGCAGGTATCCTTGAGGAAGCAAAGGAACAGTATAAGGCTCTTGTAGAAGAACATAGTATAATGCAGCAGGCATACCAGCAGGCAGAGGAAATGGTAAATGAAGCCAATACAGAGGCTCAGGCCATAATAGATGCGGCTAGAAGACAGGCAGAAGAGATCGGAAGTGGTGCTCTTTACTATACAACAGATATGCTTGATGTAACTGAAAAACTGCTTTCAAGTGCATATGAGAGTGCAGTAAGCAATGCCAATGCATTGGAAAGTGCATTGAAAAATCATATAGAAACTATCAGAAAGAATAAGGCAGAGCTTATAGAAGTAAATGAACCAAACGATGAGACAGCAGAGCCTCAGGAGCAGTATGAGCAGGCAGAAGATGTGGGCGATAGTGAACCTGAACATTCAGAGGAATACGATGAAGACTGATGGATGAGAAAATATCCACAGGGAGGCAGATATGAATAAAAAGAATGATATTGATGTTGTGATCAATGGTAGAGAATATACTCTTAGCGGGTATGAGAGTGGTGAATATCTTCAGAAAATTGCTGCCCATATCAATGGTAAGTATGACGAGTTTAAACTTCGTGATGGTTACAATAGATTGGACATGGATATGAAGAATATATTTCTTGCTATCAACCTGTCTGATGAATATTTTAAGGCTCAAAAGGCTGCTGATGAATTAAAGCTTGAAAATGAAGAGATGGAGAAAGAAATCTTCGATATGAAGCATGAGATGATAACAATGAAATCCCAGCTTGAGAAATTCGAGAATGATATAAAACAGCTTGAAGAGGAAAAAAGAAACGCTGAGAATGATGTTATCCGATTAGAGACGGAATTAGGCAAAAAAGAGGATACATCATCAGATAACAATCAGTCATACAATAAAAAACATAGATGATATCAGGGGGCTGTAAATACAGTCCCTATTTTGCAGTATAGGAAACATTTTGTTTCTTCTTTTCTAATAGGAGAAAATTTATGAGTAACAAAATTATTAAGAAACCTGAGGTCCTTGCTCCGGCAGGGTCGATGGAAAGTTTAAAAGCCGCAGTTACAGCCGGTTGTGATGCTATATATATAGGTGGCAGCAGATTTGGGGCAAGAGCATATGCAGACAATCCTGAATGTGATGAGATGCTTGAAGCAATAGATTACTGTCATATGCATGGTGTCAAAATATATATGACAGTCAATACACTTTTAAAGGAGAGGGAGATAAAAGATTTATATGAATATATGCTTCCGTATTACAAAGCCGGTCTTGATGCTGCAATAGTTCAGGATTTCGGTGTTATGAAGGTTCTCCATGAGTGCTTTCCGGGGCTTTCAATTCATGCAAGCACTCAGATGACCATAACTACGGGTAAAAGCACGGGACTTCTTGAAAAATATGGTGTGGATAGGATTGTTCCGGCAAGGGAACTTTCGTTGGAAGAGCTTGCACAGATAAGAAAAGATACAGGATGTGAAATAGAAGTATTTGTTCATGGTGCATTGTGTTATTGTTATTCAGGACAGTGCTTTTTTAGCAGTATGCTTGGCGGAAGAAGCGGCAACAGAGGAAGGTGTGCACAGCCATGCCGTATGCCATATAAAATAGATGGCAGAAAAAGCAGTATAGGAGAATATATACTAAGTCCGAAAGAATCATGTAATCTTCCATACATTGGACAAATGATAGAAGCAGGAATAGATTCTATTAAAATTGAAGGAAGAATGAAGCGTCCGGAATATACGGCATTTGTTACATCAATGTTTAGAAAATATGTAGATATTTATGCAGAGCTTGGTAAAGAAGGATATAGCGAATATATGAAATCACACCACAGGGATTTTGAAGATGATATGCAGGAGCTTGCAGAAATATACAATAGAAACGGTTTTACCCAAGGGTATCTGGAGGGAAAAACAGGTGTTGCTGGAAAAAAGAAAGAGATTCTCCGTGGTGATATGCTGTCATCACTTCGTCCAAAACATGGCGGAGTCTGTATAGGAGAAGTAATAAATGTAGGAAAGTCGAGTGTTTCATACAGGCTTACGAAGGATATCTACAGTCAGGATGTTGTTGAATTTCGTGATGAAAAGATGAATCAGGAATACGAATATACGATAGGAGATGGCAGAAAAGCCGGAGATGTCGTAGAGGCAAGATATAAGAAGGGCTGCCACATACACCCCGGTGATAAAGTGTTCAGAACCAGAAAGAGCATACTTCTTGACAGAATAAGAGAGCAGTATATAGAAAAGAATACAAAAGTAGTTATAAGAGGTGAGTTTTACGCAGGAGCCGGTGAAAGAATGAGGTTAACACTGTATCATGGTGATACTTTGGCAACGATATATGGCGATGAATGTCAGCAGGCACAAAAAAGACCGGCAGACGATGCTTCCGTAAGAAAGAGCCTGTCACAGACCGGTAATAGTGAATTTGAATTTGAAAAGCTGGATATAAGGCTTAATGGAGAACTCTTTATTCCTGTTGGAGCATTGAAAAAACTTCGCAGGGACGGCTTTCAAATGTTAAAAGCTGCAATACTTGAAAAGTTTAGAAGAAATGATGCTATAGAATATAAAGATGAGGATGTTAAGAATTATCAGTGTGAAAGAAAAGATATAGATAAAACTTCATATATTGCATCCGTAATGACAATGGGGCAGCTTAATATAGTCTTACAAAGTGATAAGATAGATAAAGTTTATATTAAAACTGAAATCCTTTCTGACAAAGAGCTTGTAAGTGCATTAAAACTATGTCATGACAATTCAAAAGAGGCGTATCTTATGCTGCCTCATATATTCAGAAAAGATATATGGGCTATAGAAACGAAGAAAATAGAAAATGGTAACAGTGTTATAAAAGAAGAATGGGATGGATTTGTAGTACGCAATCTTGAAGAATATACATTTCTTATAGAAAAGGCAATGACAGATAAGTCTAAAATTGTTCTTGATGCTGGTATGTATATAATGAATACAAAAGCATATTCTTTCTGGAGTGATGAAGGAATAAGTCATTTTACGATTCCATATGAACTTACATCATATGAAATGAATGAGATAGCAGACAGACAGGGTGCGGAGGCTGTTATATATACACATATACCGATGATGGTGTCAGCACAGTGTATATTGTACAATACAGACACCTGTTCAATGATGTCTGGTAGGAACAGAAACAAAATCATCACGCTGAAAGATGCAAAAGACAGGGAATTTATAGCCGTAAACTATTGTAAATACTGCTATAATACGATATATCAGAAAGAACCTATGTCTTTAATGAAGTTTGAAGATGAATTGTATGACAAGGGAATACGAAATTTCAGATACGATTTTACGATTGAAGATTCAGATAAAGTCAATACTATACTTATGGGAGCTTGTGATGAACCTGTCCAGACAGGTCATTACATCAATGGAGTAGAGTAGTGTGAAAAATCCATATACGAAAGATTTGTCACACATGAGATTTGTGTCTCGCATATTTGACACAAACTCGTTATGCGCAAAAAACGTGCGCAGAAATGAGGATTAATATGATAACCGGAGGAAACGATGAGTAAACAGGAAGCTGCAAAAAAGCTGATGGATATATTTGGCAATGCAAATTTTATAAGAGTGTTACACTCAATACTTGTGGAAAGTTCTAAGTATATAATAATTTTATTGTTTGCTATATATACATGGCACTGTTTTACTGTATTTGTTGGAAGAGACAAAGATAGAAAAGAAAAGGTATACAGAAAACAGAAAAGAATAATGTACACAATACATTTTATATGTTCACTGGTGCTTTTTTTAAACAGCCTTGATATCAAAGTGTTGATTTATTATGCTATACAGCTTGCATTTCTTATGTTTGTAGGAATAGCATATCCATATGTTTATAAGGAAATGTCAAAAGTAGTTCTTAACAATATGCTTATGCTTATGATGGTTGGTTTTATAATGATAGAAAGATTAAGCATGGAAAATGTTATGCGGCAGATGATATTTGCGGGAGCAATATGTTTTGTGGGACTTTTTATTCCTTTTCTCATAGAAAAATTCCCGTATTTTGACAGATTTGGCTGGATATATGCATTTATTGGGATTGTTTTGCTTGCACTTGTATTTGTCATAGGTAAAGAGGTATATGGTGCACGTAACTGGATCAAGATAGGCAGTTTAGCACTTCAGCCATCTGAATTTGTCAAAATTATATTCGTATTTTTTGCGGCTGCATTACTTGCAAAGTCAACTCAGTTTTATGATGTTGTCAGGGTGACGATAGTTGCAGCAATACATGTACTTATACTAGTTGCAGAAAAAGATCTTGGAGCAGCTTTGATATTTTATATAACATATCTTGTGATTTTATATGTAGCTACCCAGAATATACTTTATTTCGGAGCAGGGATTGGAGCTGGAGTGTCTGCTGCTATTGTTGCATATCATTTATTCACCCATGTACAGAACAGGGTTATTGCCTGGAAAGATCCATGGAGCACGATTGCAAAGCAGGGATATCAGGTTGCGCAGTCATTATTTGCTATAGGAACAGGTGGATGGTTCGGCATGGGACTTGGAGAAGGTATGCCGAATAAAATTCCGGTAGCAGAAAGTGACTTCATATTTTCAGCAATATGTGAGGAACTTGGGACATTTTTCGGTATATGTTTAATTCTTGTTGAGATAAGCTGTTTCATAATGTTTATCAATATATCGCTTAAGATGACAAGAAGATTTTATAAGCTGACAGCATTAGGACTTAGTATAGAGTATGTATTTCAGGTATTTCTGACAATAGGAGGTGTGACCAAATTCATACCTTCAACAGGTGTTACACTTCCTCTTGTAAGTTACGGTGGAAGTTCGGTCATATGTACGGTTATACTGTTTAGTATAATTCAGGGAATGTATGTGCTTGATGACAATAAGGAGGACAAAGATGAGCAGAGGGTCACAGATAGAAAAAAGCAGACCAGGAACAGCCCAAAAGCGAGAGAGGCGTAAAAGTGACAAGGCGGCCAGAAGAGAAGAAAAGCGTGGCAACAGGCAGGTACTCATTATAACATACTGCGTTGTAGCAGTTTTTCTTGGGATGATAGGCTATATCGTATATTTTATGGCAACTGATGCTGATAATATCATAAACAACCCATACAACAAGCGTCAGCAGCTTCTGGCAGAACGTGTTGTCAGGGGAACAATATATTCATCTGACAATGAGGTGCTTGCAGAGACAAAGAAAAACAGTGATGGCAGTGAAAGCCGGTATTATCCGTATAAAAATATGTTCTGTCATGCAGTGGGAAGAGTAGACAATAGTATGACAGGTGTTGAACTTGCCCAATGTTATCCTCTTCTTACATCTCATTCCAACCCTCTGAAACAGCTTGTCAATACATTCCGTGGCGAGAAAAATGCAGGAGACAATGTGGTAACAACGCTCAATGCAGATCTTCAAAAGACTGCATATGAAGCTCTTGGAAGCTATAAAGGTGCTGTCGTGGCACTTGAACCTAAGACAGGTAAAATACTTACAATGGTTTCAAAGCCGGATTATGATCCCAATACTGTTCTTGAAAACTGGAATGATCTTGTAGAGGATTCCGAAGACAATTCAGCATTGCTTAACAGAGCTACACAGGGATTATATCCACCTGGTTCAACTTTCAAGATGCTTACAGCCATGGAGTATATTCGTGAAAATCAGGATTCATATAAAAAATATCAATATAACTGCAGTGGTTCAGCTTCATTTGAAGGAAATGAGATAAACTGTTATGGCGGTGAAAGTCATGGAAATCTTGACTTATTCACATCGTTTGCTAAATCGTGCAATACATCATTTGCCAATATAGGAATGAATCTTAATATATCATCATTTGGTAAACTATGTGAAAGGTTTGGCTTCAACAAAAGTCTTAATCTTGGTTTTGAATCAAATAAAAGCAGATTTACACTTAGTGACAAATCCGACAAAGGTGAGCTTGTGCAGACTGTCATAGGTCAGGGAAAAACCCAGATCACACCGATGCTTAATGCCATGATAGTATCAACGATAGCCAACGACGGTGAAATGATGAAGCCATATATGGTAGATCATACAGAGAATGATTCCAAAAAGAATGTCAAAAAATACAGTCCTGTTTCAATGGGCAAAAAAGTAGACAAGTCAGTTGTAAAAGCCATGAAAAAGATGATGAAAATGGTGGTCAGTGAGGGAACAGGATATTCGCTTAGTGATCTTTCATATCAGGTGGCAGGAAAAACAGGTTCTGCCGAATTTGATGCAGAAGGAACATCACATGCCTGGTTTGTGGGATATGCGCCGGCAGATGATCCTAAGATAGCTGTAAGTATAGTTGTTGAAGGAGCCGGAACAGGAAGCCAGTATGCGATTCCTATAGCAAGAAAAATGTTTGAAAACTACCTGAAGTAAGAATTGCAAATAATCTATAAAAAGGGTATACTAATATTCAGATAGTATACACGCCAGTCAAGGAGGATTTGCAATGATCGAAGCAACAAGTTGTGGCGGTGTAGTGATTTTCAGAGGAAAGATTTTATTGTTGTATAAGAATTACAAAAATAGATACGATGGGTGGGTTTTACCTAAAGGAACTGTCGAAGAAGGGGAAGAGTACAATGAGACAGCTCTAAGGGAAGTTCATGAAGAAACTGGAGTATCAGCCAATATCATCAAATATGTTGGCAAGAGCCAATATACCTTTAACACATCTAATGATACTATAGTGAAAGATGTTCATTGGTATCTGATGATGTCAGATAGTTATTACAGCAAGCCACAGAGAGAAGAATTTTTTGTAGACTCGGGATATTATAAGTATCATGAAGCATATCATATGCTTAAGTATTCCAATGAAAAGCAGATGCTTGAGAAAGCATATAGTGAGTATATTGATTTGAAGAGAAGTAATTTGTGGGGCAGTCATAAATACTTTTAAAAGAGTTTTCGTAAAAGAAGGCTCTTTTTTCTTTTAAACCTAAGGTGCTAATAGATGCTTTAAGCTTTATAGGAATCGTATAAATTCCTATAAAGTAAGCACGTTCAGGTTTTATATTAATCATTTAAAGCTGAGTCTGTAGTATCTTCGGTATATAAAATATGCTGCAATTGACGTTACAATTTCTGTCACAGGAAAAGACATGAATACGCCGTCTGCTCCGGCTATAAGACTGAAAATATATGCTGCCGGTATGATTATTATCACATATCGTAAAAATGATATAAGAAGAGAAGGTATTCCTCTTCCAAGAGCTTCTAGAACACCACAGCATGTTACGGAGACAGCCGAAAATACAAAACCGGTACATATTATATGCAAAGCCTTTACACCTATACTTATTGTAGCTTTTTTAGAAGTGAAAAGTCCTATCATCTGATATGGGATCAGCAAAGACAAAAGCACGCCGACTCCCATTACACACATTGACAGGATTAGAGTTGTCTTAAAAATGCTCTGTACTCGTTTCTTTTCGCCGGCACCATAATTAAAACTTACAAGAGGACGTATTCCCTGGATAATTCCGTTGGCTGTAAGATAAATAAAAGTCTGCAGCTTATAATATGCACCAAGTACCAATACATAATTATCGGAAAATGAAGCTAAGATTCCATTTAATGATGAAATCAGAACGGATGGCAAAGCCATATTTAATGTTGCAGGAATACCTACAGAATATAATCCTGTCATAAGGTCTTTGAAAAAAACAATATTTTTTCTTCTGAATGATATAGGGATTGGTCTTAAGAAAAGGAAAAGTATATATGTGAGAAGACATACACTCTGACCAATGCCTGTTGCATATGCAGCACCGGCCATTCCCATTTCAGGAAAAGGTCCAATGCCAAATATCATAAGCGGATCTAAAACTATATTGGTAATAAATCCAAGCATCATGCTTATCATGGAAACTTTCATTCTGCCGACAGCCTGAAATATCTTTTCCAAGGCAATGCTTATCATGATGATAATAGAGAAAAGAAATGCTCTGTCTGCATAGATAAGTCCCATCTCAATTATATTTTTATTGCTGGTGTATAAAGATAAAAACCACGGCATACCAAGTATACATACAAACATAAGTGCAATTCCATGTATAAAGCTGAGGACCAATCCTGTTGTGGCTGCCTGATTCGCTTGCTTTTGCTTATTGGCACCGAGACAAAAAGCAATTCTTGCATTCAATCCAACACCAAATCCGACACCAATAGATGTCATCAGATTCTGAACAGGATATACAAGAGAAATAGCTGTCATGGCATCCTCGCTTATATTTGCTACAAAATAGCTGTCAACAATATTATAAAGCGAATTTACAGCCATAGATATTACCATTGGCAGCGACATAGAAATTACCAGTGGCAGTATCTTTTTTTCTTTCATAAAGTTCTGATCCATAAAAATCCTCATTTCTGCGCACGTTTTTTGCGCATAACGAGTTTGTGTCAAGTGCGCGCAGACACAAATCTCGTGTGTGAAAAATCTTTCGTATATGGATTTTTCACCCTACCTCCTTGTTAAACATCAAAAAACCACACAGTAATCTACTGTGTGGCGAAAAAGAAATCTCTAAAAAATCCACTCCCGAAAGGGTTTTGTCGAAAAGAATATATCACAAGTATATCTATCAGTCAATAGATATGAAAAGCAATTTATTACTGTCCATATATGAAATGCGGATAGCAGCAATAATTTACTTTGAGATAATAATAAAGGAGTAATCGGCTTGACACACTTTATTAAAAGATATATAATATGTGACATAGTTTAGTCTGATTACATGACGAATGTAAAGAGCTGTATTCTATATCTTTATGGACAGTTTCATACAACTGACGTGATAAATGAAGGATATTTGATTGGGCTTGAGATACAATTTTATTGCAAGGGAGAATGACCATGGGAAATAATATTTTAGTTGTTGATGACGCAGCTTTTATGCGAATGATGGTTAAAGATATTTTAACCAAGGGAGGTTACAATGTAGTAGGAGAAGCTGAAAATGGTGTTGTTGCCGTTCAGAAGTACTCAGAGTTAAAACCAGATCTCGTAACACTTGATATTACAATGCCGGAGATGGATGGTATTCAGGCTCTTAAGAAGATTAAGGAAGTTGATGGCGGAGCCAATGTTATTATGTGTTCAGCAATGGGTCAGCAGGCAATGGTTATTGAGGCTATTCAGAATGGTGCGAAAGACTTTATTGTTAAACCTTTCCAGGCAGATCGAGTTTTAGAAGCGGTTAAGAAAGTTATCGGATAATTATTATCATACATAGAAGTTGACGTCACATAAAGATGTGGCGTCATTTTCTGTGTAAAAATGTAACAGCTCAGCATTCCATTTCGTCAATTCATAAACCTGTCAGCTGCGCTGTCAGTCGCTGCAAGGCAGCTTATGTTTATTTCATTTCAGAAATGAAAGGCTATTCCACCATAAAAAGACAATCAACAATATAATGAACAAGTTCAGATATTGTTGATTGTCTTTTTATGGCTGAACTGTTACTAAAAAATATTTGTTTGACAATACTACCTTTAGATGATATAATTATATTTGTTGTGACAATTGAATTATGCACTAGTGGCGGAACGGCAGACGCAACGGACTCAAAATCCGTCGGTAGCGATATCGTGTGGGTTCGAATCCCACCTGGTGCATTCAGTTATTA
>CAZFFA010000077.1:0-10969 GCA_964517955.1 uncultured Jutongia sp.
CTAAAAGAGGCAATGAAACATATAAAAACAATGCGTGATACATGGAAAGAAGTAATGCGTCTGAATCATGTTAGTTAAGGGATGAAGATTTATGGAAAATATAAATGTGTATATAACAGTCTTACATGATTCTCTTTCAAGAAAAGTTGATGTTGTTAAAGAAATTCTTAAGTATACAAAAGAGCAGAATGTAATCTTATCTTCAGATGATGTAGATATAGACAGATTTGATGATATAATCAGTGAAAAGGACATCCTGATAAAGAAACTTGAAGAACTAGACAGAGGATTTGATTCTACATTTGACAGAGTGAAGGATGAACTTAAAAATAATAAAGAAATTTATAAATCTCAAATTCTTGAAATGCAGAACTATATCAGGGTAATAACTGATTTAAGCGTAGAGATAGAATCTTTAGAGCAGTCTAATAAAGATATGTTTGCGGATTTTCTTCGTGGAGAAAGAAAAGAGATAAAGAAATTCAATATAAATAATAAGATTGCTGCATCATACAATAGTAATATGCCAAACCAGCATCAGGACTGGCAGTCATATTTTTTGGATAAAAAGAAATAGAATAGCAATATTTTTAAAAGAAATTTAAAAAATATTCAAAAAAAGCTAAAGTATATATCTGCTTATCCGATATATATAGCAGGTAGATTGATACATACCGAAGTCCAAAAGGACATACACTCTTGAATTGATGTGTACGGACTGATATAAAGGAGTGTGGCAAATATTATCACCAGTGGCATGGATGCCACTGCATATTCAAGGAGGAAGTTATTATGATAGTACAGCATAATATGTCAGCGCTTAACACAAACAGACAGTTAGGCATTACAAACACAAATCTTGCAAAGAGTACAGAAAAGTTATCTTCTGGTTACAGAGTTAACCGTGCAGCTGATGATGCTGCGGGTCTTTCAATCAGTGAGAAGATGAGAGGACAGATCAGAGGTCTTGAGCAGGCTTCAACAAATGCACAGGATGGTCAGTCTCTTATCCAGACAGCCGAAGGTGCTATGAGCGAAATTCACTCAGTACTTCAGAGAATGAGAGAACTTACAGTTCAGGCAGCTAATGATACTAACGTATCTACAGACCGTAAAGCTATTGCTAAAGAAGTTAGAGCTCTTACATCTGAAATTACACGTATTGCTACACAGACACAGTTTAACACAATGGGACTACTTAGTGGTAAATTCTCTGGTAAACGTCTTCAGATCGGTGCTAACAATGGTCAGATGATTAGTATCTCAATTAAGAAAATGACAGCAGGTAAGCTTGGTGTATCTAGCACAGCTATTGCACATGTTATTTCTACAGGAAAGGCATCAGCTATTACAAAGCTTATTTCTATTGTAAATACAGCTATTATTTCTGTATCTACACAGAGATCATATCTTGGTGCTATTCAGAACAGATTGGATCATACTATTGCAAATGCTGATAACATGGCCGAGAACTTACAGTCTTCTGAAAGCAAGATTCGTGACGTTAACATGGCTGATGAGATGGTTAGCTACTCTGGCTTGTCTATCTTACAGCAGGCTGGTCAGTCTATGCTCGCTCAGGCTAACAATTCTACACAGGGTGTACTTTCACTTCTCAGATAATTCAGAGTTTGAATGTACTACAATTTATGGGGCTGACTTTAAAGTCAGCCCTATTTCACTTTATTTGATATAAAAGAGTTGGAAGATTAAAGCGTATTATTAAGAAAAATACAGTATAATGTAGTTAAGAGAGGAAAAATGTATGACTGATTATAAAAAGATGGTAGTAAATACAATAGATGATATAAAAGAAATAGTAGATCTCTTTTATCAACAAAAGGATGGCGAGGCTCTTAAGAAATTTGAGGTAGTGATTGGTGGGATGATGAGTTCTATGGATGCGCTTGCTTCATATAGAAATGAAAACAGCGATTTTACATTTGATCAATCAAAAATTATGGGGACACTTACAGAAGCTATGAATGCATTGCAGGATGGAGATTTAGTTCTTCTTGCCGACATACTCCAGTATGATTTTCTTGAATATATACAGGAGTTAACAGAAAATATGGAATAAATTTGAAGAGGTTAATGTTACAATGGGATTTTTAGAAGATAATATGAGGGCTTTGGAGTTAAGACCTAGCATATATAAAGTTATAAAAGAAAAGATAGACGAAAAACAGTATGATTGTTCATATATAGAAGAAATAGAAGCTAGAGATGGTAATAAAATTTTATGTCTTAGTGATAATGGGAAGATGATAAGATTAAACAGTTTATACAGACCATTGCAGGAAGCGAAGAAATGGGCTGACCAGTTTAATTTTAATAATATAGATGTTTCGGTAGTTATGTTTGGTATGGGTAATGGGATATTTGTAAGGGAAATGCTTGGAAGATTAAAGAATAATTGCCCATTTTTTATTTCAGAGCCTAATTTAGACATTTTTATGTACAATATGATAAATCAGGATATGACAGATATATTGATGGATTCAAGAGTGCAGATTTATATAGCAGATATAAATGAGACGGATCTTTTTAATGATATGCAGTCAAGACTTCATTGGAGTATGCTTCCAACACAGATAGTATGTGAACATCCTGTATATGAAAAACTTTATATAGAGAAATATCATGATTTTCTCATATCAGTAAAGAAGATGAATAGGCTTGAAAGAACTAATAGGGATACAGGTGCTTATCTATCTCATGCTTGTGTAAAAAACATTATCAGAAATATGCATTTTATAAAAGAAAGTAATTATATAACGGAATTTATAAATGATATACCAGAGGGGATACCGGCTATAATTGTGGCGGCTGGTCCATCTCTTGATAAAAATATAGATGAGCTGAAAAAGGCAGAAGGTAAAGCATTTATACTTGCGACAGATACATCAGTTAAATATTTATTGGCGCATAACATAAAGTTTGACGCTGCTATAACACTTGATCCTAGAAAATGGTTTGGACATATGAAAGATCCAAAATGTTCAAATGTACCTATTTTTTGTGCGCTTGAGGGAAAAAATAAAATTCTTGAGGCAAATAAAGGAAGAAAAATATGGTTCAGAGGAACATATTTTATGGGAGAATTATATGAAAAATATGATAGAAAATTTCCGAGCTATAATATAGGTGGTTCAGTTGCAACAGCAGCATTTAATGTATGTGTAGCTCTTAAATTTAAAAGAATTGTTCTTATAGGTCAGGATCTTGCTTATAGTGGAGATGTAACACATGCCGGCAATGTAAAAAAGAATATTTCAAGTGAAAATGTTGGTATAGAATATGTTGAGTCGGTAGATGGTGGAAGAGTAAAAACACGTTATGACTGGATTATATATAAAGACTGGTTTGAAGAATCAATAAGAGTTTTGAAAGAAATTGATGTAATAGATGCTACAGAAGGAGGTGCATTAATAAAGGGTACAAAAATAATGACACTTTCTAATGTAATTGATGAGTATTGTAATTCGGAATTTTCGTTTGGAAAAATAGTTGATAGCAAATCACCTACATTTGATGATAGCGAGTATATTAAGGTGAGAGAAGATATTTTGCATTTAGAAAGAGAGTTTAAAAATATTAAGGAAAGAGCTCAAGAGGGCAGAAAAGCTGTTGAATCATTTATAAAATTAGTAAAGACAGGTTCAAAAAGCCAAAGTAAGGAAGATAAATATTTAAAGATAATTAATAAAACCAATAACTTTATTGCGAAACAACCTGCTGATGAAATGTTAGATGAATATATATCAGAAGAAGTAACAGATAAGATGCAAAATATAAATTGTCTTACAGATGATGAAGATCAGAATATGATTGATACGCTTGAGATTACAGGAGCCGTATATGATGCACTTGTAAAGGCAGTAGATGATTTAAAAGAAGATATGGATAATATGATTGCAAGTGTATAATAGAGTAATAAATAAGTCATTTGCACAATTATATCTGGAAAGGAAATGTCATGGAAAATTTAAGCAGATATTTAAAGGAAATGATTCATGATGCAACGGGGGCATTATATAATTTTAGGAGGCAGAACTATTCAAATGCATATATATTCTCTTCAAAACTTACAGTCAATGGAGAAAAGTATATAAATGAAGCAGCAAATGCAGGTTTTACTGATAGTATAGAACTTCTGCTTCCTGTGTGGCAGCTATTGCTTGATACGATAGAGAATGGAGATGGAACAGAAATAGCAGATGTATATGAAAAAAATTTACTGCCTGTTCTTTATGATATTCAAAATTGTATATTAGAAAATACATTGTCAGAACCGGTTGTTTTTTGGAATAGTAATATGGAAATCCTAAAAAATAAGGATAAAAAATTATATAGGATTTTATCAGATGCAAAGGAAGATGATTCAAGAAATTATATATTTGCCTGGGCAGAAACAGGAGATCCTGTTTTGAAGGTCGAAACAGAATCCGGAATCGTTAAATTACATTCAGAAATAAATCCTTGGCAGGAAGCTTATGATTATTGCAAATACAATTCAGATGGAAAAATAGAAGAAAGTATCATTATTGGAATGGGCATGGGATATCATGCTTTGAGGATGTCAGAATTTTATAAGTATAAGAAAATAACTATACTTGAAAATGACTTAGAACAGCTTAGAATATTATTTATGTATACAGACATTACAGCATTATTAAATAATGAAAAAGTGCATATTAAATATGTATCTGATATATCTGATTATAAAGATATATTATCAAAAATAGATAATTCAAAAGAATGTCTTATATGGTATCCGGCAATAAAAACTATAAAAGATAGAGAAATTAGAGAATTTCTTGAAAATTATTGGGTGAATTTAAATTCCATAAAAAATCATGGCGATTTGCTGGATAGAAATTTTAGTAAAAATATAAAAGCATGTTGCTATGATAATGCTAATATATTAAAAGATTGCTTTTCTAATAAAAAAATGATACTTATAGCTGGTGGTCCATCACTTGATAATGATATGGATATTCTTAAGAAAATATCAGATGATAAGGAAAAATATAAAGATAGTCGGGTTATCACTGCAGTTGGAAAGGTTGCTAAAAAACTTATCACTAATGGCATAATTCCAGATTATATTATTATGACAGATCCCAAAGCAGGTACATTATGGCAGATTCGTGGCATTGAAAAGTGTGGAGTACCACTTATAGCATTGTCAACAACATCATCAGATGTTATCGAAGCTTATAAGGGTAGATGTTATCTTGCATTTCAGGAAGGGTTTGAACCAGCAGAAAAATATGCAGAAGAAAACTCGATAAGTACATTTTCGACAGGTGGTTCAGTTGCGGCTTTTGCAATAGATTTTGGAATACGTATGGAGTGTGCTGAAATTATATGTGTTGGAATGGATATGGCATATACCAATAATATGACACATACATTAGGTATTGGAAAAGAAATAAAAAATATAAATTCGTTGCGTATAGTAAAAAGTGTAGATGGAGATATGATTTATACGAGTAAAACTCTTGATATGTATCGCAGATGGATTGAAGATAGAATTCAGAAAGAGAAAAAGATAAGATTTATAAATACTTCAAAAGGCGCGAAAATAAATGGTATGAGAGAAATTTCTTTATCAGAAGTGATATAGGAGGAAATGATGAGGACAATATATTGCCTTATAGAACAGGAATCACAGGAATTAAATGAATTGATAAAAAAATATGACAACGATGAGAGCATGATTCATGTTTATACTCAGATAATAGATTTTTATGATGGAAATATAATACAGTGTATAGCAGATTTATTTTATTGCATATCAGGTGTCGGACAATCTCTTGTAATAACAGATATTAAAAACTTGTATGATATACTTTTGAATTATTTTAGTGATTTGTTTGATGATATAATTCTTGTAAATGAAAGTGATAAAAAGGCATTTATTCATGATTTTAGTAAAGAATGTTTTATTGAGATGTTAAAGAAAAATCAGTCAGATAATTTAGAAGACCGAATGATTAAACTTTTTATATGACTTCGTAGAGTAAATGATATTTTGGTATATAATAATTTTTCTAATGCAATATCTGAAGTTAGAAACGATATTTCGGATACGGTTATAAAGAAAATATGTTGTATAGCAAAGATGTTTGTAGATATGATGTATGACAATAAAATTAAAGTTACAAATGAATTTAGGATTTTTATATTGTCATTGATCATGCAAGTGGATAAAAGTGAGGAAAATACAAAAATGTTTCTTGACAACTTATTATCATGTGATTATTTTTGTCATGAAGATTATTATTTTTTTGTATTGAATCAAATGAAAATGAATATTTTAAGAAAAAAGGTTATTATAGATAATTATTCTCAGAAATTGCTTGAAATACTTCATGAGAAAATATATGAAATGTCATATGAAAGAATAAAAGACAGATTGAAGAAAATACCAGAGGAAGAAAGAAATAAGGATTCTATTATTGTTTATACAACACAGTATATAAGTTTGAAACATGAGCCGACAAAAGCTGTAAGAAATCTTTTGAAACAGTTAATTGAGTCAGGTAAAAAAGTATATTTGGTAAATACATGTGAACATAATAAAGCACATGGATATGTACCTATGTATAATACAGTGTTTGGTTCTATTAATGATAACCTCAGAGAAACAAAAAATATTGATATAGATGGAAATGATGTGGAATATACACAGCTATCTGAGAAAAATGGAATTGTCAAACTTATGGAGCTGCTTGTTTATGAAATCGAGAAAATTAAGCCTGAGTATATTTTAGCGATGGATAAAGAAAGTATGCTTGCTGAACTTAGTGCTAATATAGTTCCTGTTGAATATGAATTATAAGGAGTTTTTTATATGAATTTTATAAAAGATGAGGTACTTGCAATTATACCGGCAAGAAGTGGATCTAAAAGTGTAATAGATAAGAATATAAGACCTATAGCAGGAAAACCGATGATAGCATATTCTATAGAGCATGGTCTCAAAGCAGAATGTATAGACAGGGTTATAGTCAGTACAGACAGTGAAAAATATGCCGATATTGCAAGAAAGTATGGCGCAGAAGTACCATTTATCAGACCGGCAGAATATGCTACAGATACGGCTCTTGATATAGATGTATTCAGACATGCATTGACATTTCTGAAAGAAAATGAAGGCTATGAGCCGGAAATTGTAGTTCAACTAAGACCTACATATCCTATACGACGGATAAGTGATATAGAAGCTATGGTAAAATATATGAGGGAACATCCTGATGTTGATTCTATGAGATGCATAGCTCCTGCTAAGGAAGTTGCATATAAAATGTGGTTTAAAGATGATGACGGAATGTTGTCACCTATTATGACGGATATACCGGAGTGCTATAATATGCCACGCCAGCAGCTTCCAAAGATTTATTATCAGAATGCATGTATAGATGTGGTGAGAGCAAGTGTAATACTTGAACAGAATTCTATGTCTGGTAAGAAAATTGCAGGATATGAAATGGACGAAAATTTTGATATAGACACAGAGGAAGAGTTTAAAAAAGCAGCGGAGTATATATCAAAAAATAAATAGGTGTATAGCATATTGACCAAAATATAAGGTAAGTTTACTTATATTTTGGTCGATATATTATATAGTGATAAATTTGTAACAGTTTAGTGATTAAGGAACAAACTGTTACGTAAATATACAAAGGCTGGAGGGAAGATAAATGAGCAGAATATTTGACGATTTATTTATATTTGAGATGGCAAACAGTCATCAGGGAAGTGTAGAGCATGGAAAAGATATTATACATGAGATGGGAAAAATAGCACGAAAATACAATATAAAGGCAGCGGTTAAGCTGCAGTATAGAAATCTTGATACATTTATTCATCCTGATTATAAGGGACGTACAGATGTTAATCATATCCCAAGATTTGAAAGTACAAGACTTACATATGATCAGTTTTCTGAGCTTGTGGCAGCTATACGTGATGAGGGAATGATAGCTATGAGTACACCATTTGATGAGGATGGTGTTGACTGGTGTATGGATCAGGGACTTGATATTATTAAGGTTGCAAGCTGTAGTTCACTTGATTGGCCTCTTCTTGAAAAAATTGCATCCACACATAAACCTGTAATTATATCAGTCGGTGGTAAGACGATATCTGATATAGATAAGATATACAATTATTTTACACATAAGAAATGTGAATTTGCATTCATGCACTGTATAGCGGAATATCCGGCTCCTATGGAAAGACTTCAGCTTGACTTTATAGATAAACTTAAGAGACGTTATCCTGACAATGTGATAGGATATTCAGGTCATGAGGATCCTGATGACAATACAATACCTATGATGGCTGTTGCAAAAGGAGCAAAGATACTTGAACGTCATGTAGGACTTCCTACAGAAACGATTAAGCTAAATGCATATTCAATGAATCCTGAGCAGGCAGATAAATGGGTAAAAGCCGCACTTGATGCCAAAGAAATATGTAGTATGAAGAAAGAGACAGAAAGGTATATAAGCCAGGCAGAGATAGATTCTCTTAATTCACTTATGAGAGGTGTATATCTCAAGCATGATGTAGCAAAAGGTGAGGAGCTTACAAGGAATGATGTATTTTTTGCTATGCCAAACCATGACAGACAGATGACAAGTGGGGAATTTTATGATGGAGTTATAGCAGGTCGTGATTATAAGGCAAATGAAGAACTTCATGAAACACGTCCTATTACAGATACAAATCTTGCAAGAAGTGTTATTCATGATGTAAAAGGTATGCTTTATGAGGCAAATATATATCTTGGAGACGATTTTGAAGCAGAATTATCACATCATTATGGAATGAAACATTTCAGACAGTTTGGAGCTACCATTATAAGTATAGTGAACCGTGAGTATTGCAAGAAATTACTGGTTGTTCTTCAGGGACAGCAGCATCCTACACATATGCACAAAGTTAAGGAAGAAACTTTCCAGCTTCTTTATGGAGATCTTGAGATTGAGATAGATGGGAAGCAAAGAGAGATGAAACCAGGTGATATACAGACAGTGCTTCGTGGACAGAAACATTCCTTTGGATCAAGGACAGGAGCAATATTTGAAGAAGTTTCAACAACTCATGTGAAAAATGATTCTTATTATGATGATCCCAAAATTGCAAAGATGGATGTTATGGAAAGAAAAACAAAGGTGTATAAGTGGTAAAATGACTGTTGTATACATATCTTGATGGAGGAAGAACAATGATTAAAAAGATAACTGATGGAATTAAGTATTGGGGACAGTTGGTTCTTTTACCAGTCTATTGGTTATCTTTTTTGATGCCAAGAGATAAGAAAATATGGCTCTTTGGAAGTACATTTGGAAAAAGGTTTGCAGATAATCCAAGATATTTTTATCTATATATAAGCCAGCATAAAAATGAATTGGGTATAAGACCAATCTGGATATCCCATGATAAGAAAATAGTTGAATTTTTAAAAAATAATGGTTATGAAGCCTATTCGTATCATTCGGCAAAAGGAATATGGTATGCTTTAAGAGGAAAAGTATATTTATTTGATAATTATTCAAAGGATATAAATTTTTGGCAGAGTGGTGGAGCAGTTAAGATCAATATGTGGCATGGAATACCACTTAAGAAGATACAACATGATAATATATTTGATAAGTTCAGGCATCCGAAGAATTTGCTGGAAAAGATAAAAAATTTTCCAAGAAATATTTCAGATGAAAAACCGGGACATTATGTACTTACAACTTCTGATAAACTTATTTCTACTTTTTCTTCAGCATTTAAAACCGGGAATGTAATAGCAGCAGGGTATCCACGAAATGATATATTGATATCAGATGAAATTAAAAATATATATACCAATATTGAAAAAGATGATCTGGCATATATAAGTCAACAGGTTGAAAAAAAAGGTTTAAAGAAAATGATATTTTATATGCCAACATTTCGTTCAAGTGAAACGGAATTTTTCAAGAATTTTGATATTGAAGATTTTAATGAGTTTTTAAAAGAAAATAGGATGTTATTTTGTATAAAACTTCATCCTAAGTCCAAATTGCGAAAAAAGTTTGACAGGCTTAGTGGAAAAAACATATTGATAATAGATGCAGATGCAGATCCGTATGTATTTCTAAAGTGTACAGATGTGTTGATAACAGACTATTCATCAGTGTATTTTGACTTTCTTCTTACAGAGAAACCTATAATATTTTTTGATTATGATTTAGAAGAATACCTGCATGATTCGAGAGAAATGTATTTTGATTATGAAAGCGTTACACCTGGGGACAAGGTGGAAGATTATGATGGGTTAAAGAGCAGTATTTTAGCTGCATGTTACAATGAAAAAGAATATATGGAAAGATACAGAGATTTTATAAAAAAAACTTGCAAAAAAGTCCATAATAGGCAAATAGATATTTCTTGTATAAATTTATATAAAAAAATAGAAAAATTATAAAAAAATAGTGATTTATATAATAGCATTTTTAATTACTATCAAGATTTAATTTAGAATTTGTAAAATGATGTGAATTTTATAAGAAAGCTATCGAAAGGAGAAAGAATGTACATAAAAATAGAAAATTCAAAAGTTGAAGATTTTGAAAATAAAGAGATTGTATTATTTGGTGCATCATCAACTGGTATAAAAGCTCTTGAAGAATTTGAAAGAGTAAATGCTAGAGTGTTAGGTTTTTGTGACAATGGACAAAAAAAATGGGGAACATTATTTGAAGGGTATAAAATTTATTCTCCAGATGAATTAAAGATTATGACGGATCAAAATGGTTCTATATGTGTTATGATTACGAGTACATATGAAGAAGAAATTTCCATGCAGTTAAGGGAGATGAATATAGGCAATGTATACATAGTTCATATGGGTGTACTTCATGATACAATGGAATTTAAAGATTTTCAAAATACCATATTGACTAAAGAAGAAGCCAAT
>CAZFFA010000078.1:0-2340 GCA_964517955.1 uncultured Jutongia sp.
TCCTGTAAACCTTGCTTATGAAGCAGCTACAGCAGATCTTAACGATGTTAATATGATTGATCCGTTCCATCTTGAGGCATATGGTGAAACAACAGTCAACTACAATCGTGATATTGAGATATTCCCTGTATTAAATGCAATATTTGAGGGGATTTATGGGGAGAATACCTACTATAAATCACCTACAGATATGGGTGTCAATATGGCAGGAAACTGTATTATCGATGATGAAGCCTGCAAAGAGGCATCAAGAATGGAGATAATCAGAAGATATTATACAGCTATCAATAAGATGGCACTTGAAGAAGGTTCAGAGAATGAAGTCTACAAGATTGAGCTTCTTATGAAACAGGCAAAGATTACTACCGATGACAGAAAAGTAACAGTTGCAGCTAAGGAAAGAGCAGAAAAATCAAGTGCGCCGGCGGCAGCAGTAGAGCTTGCAGACGGAACTATCATCACATCAAAAACTTCTGATTTCCTCGGAACATCAGCAGCACTTCTTCTTAATGCATTGAAATATCTTGCTGGAATAGACCATGATGAGAAGCTTATTAAACCGGAAGCAATAGAGCCTATACAGGATCTTAAGGTGCGTTTTCTCGGAGGAAAGAATCCAAGACTTCATACAGATGAAGTGCTTATTGCGCTTGCTTTATCATCAGTAGGTGATGAAAATGCAAGAAAAGCTATGGAACAGCTTCCAAAGCTTAAAGGCTGTCAGGTTCATACATCTGTAATGCTTTCTGATGTAGATATAAAGTCATTCAAGAGACTTGGAATGGATCTTACAAGTGAGCCGGTACGTGACGGACTCAAGTTGTATTAAAAACTTATAGGAACAGTTAAGTTTTCCATTTCTTACATCTAAAAAAATCACTATAATGTTGCATATGCAACATCTATGGTGATTTTTTTTGCGTATTATATAGCCAGCGTAACAATTGTTACCGAAGTGAAGATAAGAAACTACAGGATAAAAATACACATTTATTTTAAGAAAGGAAATTATTATGGATAAGAAGATGTTTTGTTTTCAGTGTGAACAGACAGCAGGATGTTCAGGATGTACAGGCAGTGCAGGGGTATGTGGTAAGGATGCATCTACAGCGGCACTTCAGGATGAACTTACAGGAGCAGTTATCGGGCTTGCAAAGTCATGTGAAAACAATCCAAAGACTCCTGATACAGACAGAATTATCATAGAAGGTCTTTTTACAACTATTACCAATGTCAATTTCAATAATGAAACATTAAAAGAGATGATAGATAAGGTTCACGCAGAAAAGAACAAGGTTGTTCCAAACTGCAGTGCATGTGCTTCACCATGTGGCAATACAGATGACTATGATGTAAATAATATCTGGAACGCAGACGAGGATATCCGTTCATTGAAATCCCTTATTCTTTTTGGCATACGTGGTATGGCGGCATATGCTTATCATGCAATGGTGCTTGGCTACGAAGATGAAGAAGTGAATAATTTCTTCTATAAATCACTTGCTATTATAAGCTATGATTATGGAATGGAAGAACTACTTCCAGTAGTTCTTGAAGTTGGAAAGGTCAATCTAAAATGTATGGAGCTTCTTGACAAAGCCAATACTACAAGCTATGGCAGTCCTGTCCCAACTAAAGTACCACTTACTATAGAAAAAGGGCCATTTATCGTTATCACAGGTCATGACCTTAAGGATCTTGAACTTCTTCTTGAACAGACAAAAGATAAAGGAATCAATATATATACTCATGGAGAGATGCTTCCGGCACATGGATATCCAAATCTTAAGAAATATCCTCATTTCAAGGGCAATTTTGGTACTGCATGGCAGAATCAGCAGAAGGAATTTGACAATATTCCCGGTGCTGTACTCTATACAACAAACTGCCTTATGCCTGTTAAGGAAAGCTACGCTGACAGAGTATTCTCTACAGAAGTAGTCTCATATCCGGAGATGGTTCATATAGGCGAAGACAAAGATTTTACTCCTGTGATAGAAAAGGCTCTTGAACTTGGCGGCTATGATGAAGACCGTCATATGACAGGAATAAACGGCGGTGAATGTGTTATGACCGGTTTTGCGCATGGAAGCGTACTCGGTGTGGCAGATAAGATCATCGAGGCAGTCAAAGCAAAGGCAATAAGTCATTTCTTCCTTGTAGGTGGATGTGATGGTGCGAGGGCAGGAAGAAATTACTATACCGAATTTGTAAAGCAGACACCAAAAGATTCAGTTATACTCACTCTTGCATGTGGCAAGTACAGATTCAACGATCTTGACCTTGGAGAGATTGGCGGACTTCCACGAATCATGGATATGGGTCAGTGCAATGATGCAT
>CAZFFA010000078.1:2350-10940 GCA_964517955.1 uncultured Jutongia sp.
CTACCCGTGATGTTGCTGTTGGCAAGGTGGCAGTAGCACTTTCACAGGCATTTGAATGTGACGTCAACGAACTTCCTCTTTCAATGGTCTTATCATGGTATGAGCAGAAGGCAGTATGTATTCTTCTTACCCTGCTTCATCTTGGCATTAAGAATATTTATCTCGGACCAACACTTCCGGCATTTATTTCTCCTAATGTGCTTAAGTTCTTAGTAGATAATTACAATATCTCACCAATAAGCACACCAGAGGAAGATCTTAAAAAGATACTTGGTGCATAATGTCGAAATAAGTCGAACTATGTAATAAAAACACCCACAAAGGTAGAGACACCTGAATTGTAAGTGCTGTATACTTTTGTGGGTGTTTTATAAATGGAATGATAGTGTGAAAAATCCATATACGAAAGATTTTTCACACTATGTGCCAAAAAAATGTGCGCAGAAATAAGGAGTAATATGGACGAAAATTATACACATATGATATCTAAAGTTCCACTTTTTGATGGAATAAGAGAAGAAGACATTCAGGGAATGTTAATATGCCTTGGTGGATGCATAAAAAAATACAATAAAGACGAGTTTATTATAATGAAAGATGAGAATGTCAATATCGTCGGGATTGTGCTTGATGGCTCTGTACGCATGATACGGGAGGATTTGTGGGGAAATAGAGTTACTATTGTATCTATGGGTGAAAATGAATTGTTTGGTGAAACATTTTCATGCAGAAAGGATGGAAATGCAACAGTTTCATTTGTCGCCGGCACAGCCACGACAATATTAACAGTACAGTTTAGAAAGGTGATGAATTCCTGCTCAAACTCATGTGCATTTCATCACAGGCTCATAGAAAATATGGTTACACTTATCGCTGAGAAAAATGTGATTCTTATGGATAAGGTAGATATTCTTTCAAAGAAAACAATTCGTGAGAAGATAAGTACATATCTTATACAGCAGTCCATGAAGAATGAAAGTAAATATTTTGATATACCACTTGGAAGGGTACAGCTTGCGGAGTTTTTGAACGTTGATAGAAGTTCACTTACAAGAGAATTAAATAATATGAGGGATGAGGGCTTGATAGATTTTGACAGAAATTTATTTCATATGCTGAAAAATCTTGAGCAGATATAAGGAATGTACACTGAAAAGAAAGAGGAAGAATAAGTGGAAAAAATTAAGAAAATGATTCTATGGTATGGATTTACCAAAGAAAAATATGATTCAGTCAAAGAGGACCTTTATAATAACAATATAAATAATATGAGTACATTTGCTTCGGCGATGTCGTTTCTTTATTTATTTGCAATGATTTATGACTGGAACAGGAAATATTCAATAATAGATTTTGTATACATAATATGCTTTGTATTGTTTGCAACTACCATGAATACAAGACTCAGAAATGTAAAAAATGTAGGCTTCATAGCGGTTTTTCTTATGATAGTAGGAATTCTTGTATTGTCGATATGTGACGGCAATATTCTTTGCCCCAGCAGCAGAGGCGTATATTTTGTAGTATATATGGTCGTTATTGCTGCGATTATAGGCGGAAGAACACTAGTGCTTATAGGCATATATATAGTAACATGTATTTTATTCCTTATAACTTCATACAGTGCAAAAAGCCACCAGTTCTTTAAGGATGACTGTTTTCATGTGGTATTATGTTTTATTATTGCTTTATTTGTAGGATATGTAGTCGGCAGAAGCCGTGTCAATGAATTGCTCGAAAAGAAAAAGGTAAAGGAGAAACGTCAGGAGCTTCAAAGTATTTTGGAACAGAATGACAGATATTATAAGCAGGCTCTTGAAGCGAAAAAAGAAAGAGAAGAGGCTTTGCAAAGACAGATGGAGCTTGAAGCTGACAAGAAGGCGAATGAGGCAAAGTACAATTTCCTTACCAATATGAGCCATGAAATACGCACGCCAATGAATGCAATACTTGGTATGACAAGGATGGCAGCAGGCGAAGTTGACAAAGATTCCGCAGCTGCTAAATATATAAGGGAGATTAGTAAATCAAGCGAGTATCTTCTCAGCATTTTAAACGATATACTTGAAATGAGCAGCATAAACAGTGGTAAAGAAATTTTTCATAAGGAATGGGCTGAACCATATGAGGTTATCATGCCGGTATTAAATATGATAAAACCGATTATGAACTCAAAAAATATCACCTTTGAATATGACGATAAGATAGATCAGGCATTTGATTATGAGGAGTATATAGATATTCAGAAAACAAAAAGAATGTTTATAAATCTTTTAAGCAATGCATGTAAATTTACGGATGAAGGTGGATTTGTAAAACTGTCATATGAAAGAATTGTACTTGAAGATGCAAAAACAGCCAAAATTATTGCAAAGATTAAAGACACAGGCTGCGGCATGAGCAGTACATTCATAAAAAAGGTGTTTGATCCATTTGAACTTGAAAGAACAGAGAAGAATGCTTCAGTGCATGGCTCAGGTCTTGGCCTTGCCATTTCAAGAAATATAGCAAGAGAGATGGGCGGAGATATAACAGTTGAGAGTGAACTCGGAGTTGGGTCAGAATTTACTCTTGAATATACATATCAATATAGAAAAATTGATGCAGTTCAAAAGGAAGAAGAGATTCAGGAGAAAGCAGTCAATATTGAAAAACTGCGTGGAAAGCATATTCTTCTGGCAGAAGACAATCCGCAGAATGCAACAATTGCCGAAAAGATACTTGAAAAATGTGGAATCAAGGTAAAGACTGTTGGTGACGGCAGGAAAGCACTTGACATGTTCCGGGATAAGCAGCCATATACATTCGATGCAATTCTTATGGATGTACGTATGCCGAATATGGACGGACTTGTTGCTGCAAGAGCTATACGTGGCTCCGACAGGGAGGATGCGCAGACAATCCCTATAATTGCCATGACAGCAAATGTGTTTGAAGAGGACAGGAAAAGGTCAATCGATGCCGGAATGAACGCTCATATAGCCAAACCTATAGAGCCAGAAGAACTCTATAGTATATTGATAGAAAATATGGAATAAAGATAATTAGATACGATGTTACTGCTATACTTATGGTCTGAATTGTATTAACCTCCATTTTTTGTGTATTAAAAGGTGGATTTTGATGTATTATCCGGATATAAATTGTGATATAATAAAAGGGGAAGCTTGGAAAAAAAGATTACAGATTTAATTATATATATTCAGATAAGATACATGTGGAGGAAAAACTCATGAATAATAAAGTCCTGATTGTAGAAGACAATCCGATAAACCGTAATATTCTATATAAGATATTGGAAGATGAGTATGAGATAATAGAAGCTTCAGACGGCGAAGAGGCTTTAAAAACAATACGGGAGAGGTATCAGGAGTTAGCTGCTGTTGTTCTGGATTTTATTATGCCAAAGATGAGTGGAGAGCAGCTTCTTGAAAAATTGTCATGTGAAAAGGTATACAGCAATCTGCCTATACTTATAGCGACAGGTGACCATGATGCTGATATAGAAAGTAAGTGTCTCAGACTTGGTGCGTGGGATTTTGTTGTGAAGCCATATAATCCACTTATATTAAAATTACGCCTCAGAAATATTATAGGAAGAAGCCAGACTGACCTTATGAAAAGAGTCAGAAATCTTGTGGAAAGAGATACATTGACAGGTGTATACAACAGACAGTATTTTATGATGAGTACATCTGCAATGATAAAACAGTATCCAGAAGAAACATTTGTACTTGTCCGCTTTGATATAGATCATTTCCGATTGTACAATGCTTCTTTTGGAAGTGAGGCAGGTAATGAACTTCTCATCAAGATGGCAAACCGCATAGAAAAAGAAATTCAGAAATATAAGATAGAGAAGTATACATACGGTAGAATTGAATCTGATGTATTTTGTGTGTGTATTCCATATCGTAAAGAAACATTGGAAAAAGCACTTATGACAGCCAAAGAGAAGATTCAGAAGATGAATAAGTCATATAGGATAAAGGCTTCATTTGGACTTTATATAATAGAAGATCCCAATCGTGATATGGAGGATATGTATTCACATACAGTTGAGGCATCAAGAAAGTGTAAGGACAATGTCAATTCTGTATTTGCTTATTATGATCACAAAATGAGCGATATGGAAGAAAAGGCACAGAGACTTACCAATGAGATGGATATTGCACTTAATGAGCATCAGTTCATTGTGTATCTTCAGCCAAAATACTCTATTGAAACAGATGCACCTTGTGGAGCAGAAGCACTCGTAAGATGGAAGCATCCACAATGGGGAATGGTATCACCGGGAGATTTTATACCTGTATTTGAACAGAATGGTCTTATTGTGCAATTGGACTATTATATGTGGGAAAATGTCTGCCAGATCATAAGTGGGTGGTACAAAAAGAATAAGAATGTATATCCTGTTTCTGTAAATATATCACGAATAAGTATGTACAATCCAATAATCGTAGATCAGATAGACAAGCTTACGATTAAGTATGAGATACCAAAAGAACTTTTACAGCTTGAAATTACTGAAAGTGCATATATGTCAAATCCCGATCTTATGAAAGATACAATAGAAAAACTTAGAGATAAGGGTTTTGTTATTCTGATGGATGATTTTGGAAGTGGATATTCATCTCTTAACACTCTGAAAGATATAGATGTAGATATATTAAAGATAGATATGAAATTCCTTCCAACAGGGCACAACAATGTAAAAAGTGAAAAGATCCTTGCTTCAATCGCAAGAATGGCAGGCTGGCTTGGAATGCCGGTTGTTGTTGAAGGTGTCGAAACAAAAGAACAGAGAGATTTCCTAGAAAGCATTGGCTGTACATATGTTCAAGGATATTATTATGCAAGACCTATGCCGGTCAATGAATATGAAAGCCTCATTAAAAAGTATGCCAATATGGGTGAAAAAGCTGAGGAAACCTCGGAGAGCATACTAAATGACCTCGATGAAATATGGTCATCAGATTCATCATCGGGAGCATTACTTAGAAGTGTATCTATTCCATTTGTTGTATTTGAATATGAAAATTCCCAGATAGATATTCTTAGGATGAATCAGGCATTTAGAAATAAATATGGCAATAAAAGTATTGATACACTGCTTATATATAAGGAGATGTATAAGCTTATAACAGCTCTTGATGAAGTTGTCCACAGTAAGGGCAGCGGAGAGTGCGAGTGTCTTTTTGTCATGTCAGATGGCATGAGCAAATGGGAACATATACGTCTTACATATGTTGGAACGATGGGAAATACCAATCTTATAGGTGCAACATTTTCTGATGTAACTATGGAAAGAATGCTTGAGAGAGAATTAAATACAGTATTCAATGTCTTAAATAATAAGAATAATTCCCAGAATTGTATTCTTATCGTAGACGACATGGAGTTGAGCAGGGAAGTTCTTCACAATCTTTTTGAAGATGAGTATGAGATAATAGAAGCTTCTGACGGTGATGAAGGTCTCGAACTTCTTAAGAAGAACTACAACAGGATTGCAGCTATTTTACTTGATATGCTTATGCCTAGAATGAGTGGACAGGACTTCCTGTCATACAAGAATAATTTTCCAAATGCAGCGGATATTCCGGTCATTGTTATTTCATCTGAAAATAATGAGGCAATGCAGATAAACATGCTTGCCAATGGTGTAAATGATTATATCACAAAGCCATTTGTTCCGGCTGTTGTCAAGAAAAGAGTACAGAATGTCATCGAATACAACAGCAGATTCAGAACTCTTGTCAATGAATACAAAGAGATGAGTGTTCCGGATGGCGGAATCGGAGGCAATATAAACCTAAAAGGATATTCACTGAATCAGATCCGTGAGATGATGAACTTTATGATGAAGATATTTGATGTGGTTCGTCTGGTAGATCCAAGGAAAACAGCCATAGTTGAGATTGAAGAGAATGGTGATGTTACAGAAACCCCATATTCATGTTTCAATATATGGGGCAAATTAGAAAGATGTGACAATTGTTCAAGTATGTGTGCAATGTATGGACATTGTGCGATAAATAAGTTTGAACTTTTGAAATCAGATGTTTTCTATGTTGTTTCACAGCCGGTTGAAATTAATATCAAAAAAGATGAATACAGATCTCTTGTATTGGAGATAGCCAGCAAAATATCTGAGGAAGATGGGACAAAGTCAGAAGAACTGAATATGTATAAGCATCTTCAAAATGCACAGAAGCATCTTTATCTTGATGCACTTACAGGTATTTACAATAGAAAGTATTTTGAAGATATGCTGTTTTTACATCATAATCTCAACAAAATTGCTGATAGTGTAGCTGTTATAATGATGGATATATACATGTTCAGAGATATAAACGACAGTTGTGGCTATGACAAAGGTGATGAAGTGCTCAAAGCTGTAGCAAGTGTCATCACAGATAATATCAGAATGAACGACTCAGCTATAAGATATGGTGGTGATGAGTTTGTCATCGTACTTACAAATGGTACGAAAGATGATATCGGGAATGTAGTCAATGTTATCAATAATGATATTCAGAATATAAAATATGGTGATAATAACGATATATCTGTTAAGGCTGATTTTGGATATGACTATACAGAAAAGCTTGATATAATGAATGATTATGCACTCAGAGATATGCTTGGCAAAGCGGATGATATGCTCTATAAGAATAAAAGAGCACGCAGAAGGGAAGAAAGAGGAGAAGATAAGTAATTATGGATATTTTAAGATATATTGTACCGATACTTGTAGGAGCTCTTATAGGATATTGTACTAATTATATCGCTATAAAAATGCTGTTTAAACCTAAAAAAGCAGTTAGGCTCGGCAGATTTACCCTGCCTTTTACACCCGGTATAATCCCGAAGAACCAGCCAAGAATTGCAAAAGCTGTTGGCAATGCTGTGGGAGAGCAGCTATTTACATGTGATGATATCAAGGGTGTTTTGCTGTCAGATGATATGAGCTCTAATGTTACAGATGCTGTAATGGATATGATAACAACTGACAATACGGTAGAAGATATTCTTAAGGTACAGTTAGGAGACGAAAAGTATGAAGATGTCATAGACAGATTATACGATGTTGTCTGTGACAAAATAGAAGAGGGCATAAAAAAAGCTGATCTTTCATCGATTATAGTCGAAGCAGGGAAAGAAGCAATACTTGAGAAAGTTCAAAATTCAATGATCGGTATGTTTGTCAATGATGAGCTGATACAGTCTTTTGCCGAACCGATGAAAAATGCTATTGACAATTATATTGATGAACATGGTGAAGAAAAGATAATACCGCTTGTTTCAAAAGGCTTTGAGTGCATAGAGAAAAAGCAGCCCAAAGAACTTTTGGGAAGTATTGATATAAGTATGGATATGATAGAAAAAATCGTGTCGGACACTTATTCAGGTATAGTCAATGATAAAGTAGATATGATTATAAATAAGATAGACATATCAGGCATTGTTGAGAAAAAGCTTAATGAAATGGATATAGATGAAATAGAAGATCTTGTAATGTCAGTAATGAAGAACGAACTTCAAGCGGTTATAAATCTGGGTGCACTTATTGGTGCTGTTATAGGAGTTATCAACATATTCTTTTAGGAGGAAATGAAGTTGAACAAAAGAAAAGATTGTTTTGGCTTATTTATGGCGTTAGCTGTATTGGCAGCATGTCTGCTGTATTCGGAGACTGCATATAGCGGCTCGGTTCATGCACAGGAGGTGACAACAACTGTCTCATTTGATAAAAAGCAGTATACAATATATCAGAATGAATCTAAAAAGATAAAAGCAGTTGCAACCAATGCCTCAGGAGCAGCTATTGGTGTAACATATAAGTCAGACAATACCAAAATTGCGAAAGTAGACAGCAAGGGATGCGTAACAGGTATAAAGCCCGGAAATACAGTTATTACAGCCAAAGCAGATGATGGAAGCGGTGTATCAGCATCATATAAGCTGGTTGTAAAAAAGGAGAGAAACGGCTGGCATAAGACAGAATCAGGCAAAAGATATTACGTTGTATCCGATGGAAAGAGAGCATATGGATATACTAAGATAGGTAAGAAATATTATTATTTTAACAAAAAATCATATGCGCTTATCAATAAATGGAAATATGTTAAAGTTGACGGAACAAAGTATAAATTGAGATTTGGCGATGACGGTCAGCAGGTTCAGAATGTTTCATCTCTTATCGGCAATCAGAAATCCTACAAAATAGTAGTCAATACTACTAAAAATATAGTTGTAATCTACGCAAAAGATGGCAGACGTGGATATACAATCCCTGTAAAAGCGATGGTTTGTTCATGTGGAATAAAGGGTCACAGAACTATCACCGGAAACTACAGTTCACTTAGAAAAGCCGGCAAATGGCACGCATTATATTATGGAACATATGGTAAATACTGTACAAGGATATCAGGTCCCTATCTATTCCATTCCGTAGTATATTCAAAATATGGTGATTCATATTCACTATATGCCAATGAGTATAAAAAGCTTGGCAGATATGCATCACATGGATGTATAAGACTTAGTGTAAAGGATGCAAAATGGATATATAAGCATAGTTCAAAAT
>CAZFFA010000079.1:0-10925 GCA_964517955.1 uncultured Jutongia sp.
AATTAGTCTATACCATCGGTTCTTTTATTACAAGTTTACCTCTGAACAGTAACAATAAATTTCGATCAATTTCGATTCCAGCCACATATTGATTGATTAAGAAATACGTAGTAATATTAAATGGATATATTGTGTGACTGGTGCCAAGCACCTTTTTACATTTAAAAAATAAGAAATAAAGGAGCCGTTATGGGTAGATTAGGTAAAATTGAGATAGATGATGACATGATAAAGGCTTTGTCTGCACAGAAGATAAAGAAACTTACAGAGGTTCAGGAGCTTGTATATGAAAATATCGTAAATCATAAGGATATTGTAGTTCAATCAGAAACAGGTTCTGGAAAGACTTTGGCATATCTTCTTCCTTTGTATGAAAAGTACAAAGAGATTGAGCATACCAATAAGATTATAATTGTAGTACCAACGCAGGAACTTGCACTTCAGGTACATAGACAGATTGAGCTTTTGTCAAAAAATACCGGAAGAGAAATTCATTCTGCTGCCATTTTTGGCAATGTCAATATTGAGAGACAGATTAAAACACTTCGCAGTAAACCTATGATAGTTGTGGGTACTGCTCTCAGGATAACTGAACTTATCAAAAAGAAGAAGATTGCAGCTCACAATGTAAAGACAATTGTTCTTGATGAAGCTGACAAGCTTCTTGATAAGAAATCTGTGGATGATGTAAAAGCCTTGATAAAGTGTACTATGAAGGATCGTCAGCTTCTTCTGTTTTCTGCAAGTATGCCGTCATCTGTGATAAAGACAGCGAAAGAACTGGCACCGGATATAAAGACATTACGGATATCTGACAAGAAAAAAATCCCAAAGAATATAGAGCATTTATATGTAGTTGTAAAGCGTAATGAACGTATAGAGATGCTTAGAAGGATAATAAGTGCAAGTAAGAAAAGAAAAGCAATGATTTTTATAAATGGAAAACATGATATAGAAGAAGCTGTAATGAAGCTTAAGTATCATAATTATCCTGTTGAGGCAATATATGGTGGTGTTTCCAAACAGGAAAGACAGCGTGCCATAGAGGGCTTTCGCAGCAATAAATTAAGATACCTTATTGCAACGGACATTGCCGCAAGGGGACTTCATTTCAATAATGTTGAGTTTGTTGTACAGTTGAAACTTACAGAAGATATAAATGATTATCTTCATCGTGCAGGAAGAACAGGAAGAAATGGTGCAAAGGGAAGATGTATTTCAATTGTAACCGAGAATGAAATACCACATCTTATGCAGATTTCAAAGAAACTGGGATTCAAACCACAGGAAATTTTCATAAAAGAAGGCAGGATCATATACAGGAAATAGGTCGAAGAATCATTTATCTTTAATAAGTATACAGCGGGATTTATTCGTTGAAGTAATAGACTTGCCCACTTTGTTTAAAAGTATTATACTGTCATTCATAATATAATAATTAAGAAAATTTAAGAATTTTTAATGATTTGGAGGAACAGATGAGAATTATAATAGTAGGCTGTGGTAAAGTTGGAACAACTATTACAGAGCAGCTAAGTATGGAAGGTCATGACATAGCTGTTATAGATGTAAACAGCGGTGTGATTCATGATATAACGAATAACTTTGATGTCATGGGTGTTGTTGGCAATGGCGCAAGCTATAGTGTTCAGAAGGAGGCTGGGATTGATGACACTGATCTTCTTATCGCAGTGACAGATTCTGATGAGCTTAATCTTTTGTGCTGTCTTATAGCCAAGAAAGCCGGTAATTGTAATACAATAGCGAGAGTTAGAAATCCATTGTACAACAATGAGATTAACTTCATAAAGGAAGAACTAGGACTTTCAATGACAATAAATCCGGAACATGCAGCCGCTACAGAAATATCCAGGATACTTCGTTTCCCATCTGCGATTGAGATTGATACATTCGCAAAGGGCAGGGTTGAACTTCTTAAATTTATTGTAGAAGATGGTTCTATGCTGTGTGACAAGAGCCTTATTGACATATCAGGACTGGTACAGGCAGATGTACTTATATGTGCAGTAGAACGTGGTGATGAAGTAATAATTCCAAATGGAAGCTTTGTACTTAAGAAGAATGATACTATAAGCATAGTTGCTTCAGCAAAGAATGCAAGGGACTTTTTGAAGAAGATTGGTGTTGAGACACATCAGGTTAAGAATACAATGATAGTCGGCGGAGGTACAATAGCATATTATCTTGCAGAACAGCTCCTTAATATGGGAATAAATGTTAAGATAGTTGAAAAAGACAAGGAAAGATGTGAGAGATTAAGTGAACTTCTTCCAAAGGCTGTCATTATAAACGGTGATGCAACCAATCAGGAGGTGCTTATAGAGGAAGGAATAGCTTACTGTGAGTCATTTGTATCTCTTACGGGTATAGATGAAGGTAATATCTTCCTTTCATTGTTTGCAAAGGGTTGCTCAAAGGCGAAGATAATAACGAAGATCAATAGAATATCTTTTGATGAGATAATCAACACATTCAATCTTGGAACACTTATTTATCCGAAGTATATTACATCTGAATATATTATAAGATATGTACGTGCGATGCAGAATTCTATTGGAAGCAATGTTGAAACATTATATAGAATTATTGAAAATAAGGTAGAAGCACTTGAGTTTATAATAAGCGAGGATGCACCCGTTGTTGGAATCCCGATCGAGGAGCTTAATATAAAGGACAATATTCTTATTGCATGTATAAATCATAAGGGAGAGATTATAACTCCAAATGGTAAGACGAAGATAAGTGTAGGAGATTCAGTAATTGTGGTAACAACACAGAAAGGTCTTCAGGATATTAAAGATATCCTGAGAGGATAATGGGAGGATTCAGATGAACTATTCAATAATAACATATATTTTGGGTTGGGTTCTTTCTCTTGAATCTGTGTTTATGTTACTTCCATGTCTTGTGGCTGTTATATATCAGGAAAAAAGTGGATTTGCATTTTTGATAGTTGCACTCGTCTGCTTTGCACTCGGAATGTTTATAAAGAGAAAAAAGCCACAGAATCAGTTGCTTTTTGCAAGAGAAGGTTTTGTAATAGTTGCACTTAGCTGGCTTGTAATGAGTATATTTGGTGCAATGCCATTTGTTCTAAGTGGGGACATACCATTTTTTATAGATGCACTTTTTGAAACAATATCAGGATTTACTACAACAGGAGCAAGTATACTAAGCAATGTTGAGGCTCTTAGCCATGCATCGCTTTTCTGGAGAAGTTTTACTCACTGGATTGGCGGAATGGGTGTATTTGTTTTTCTGCTTGCAATACTTCCTATGGCGGGTGGTTACAATATGCACCTTATGCGTGCAGAGAGCCCCGGTCCATCAGTAGGAAAGCTTGTGCCGAAGGTTCGTGAGACAGCTAAAATCCTTTATAGTATTTATTTTATCATGACAATAGTTGAGATAGTGATACTTCTTATAGCAAAGATGCCTCTTTTTGATGCTATCACAATAGGTGTTGGTACAGCAGGCACAGGTGGATTTGGTATAAAAAATGACAGTGTAGCCAGCTATTCGGTAGCGGTTCAGTGGATAGTAACGATATTCATGATACTTTTTGGTGTAAACTTCAATGCATATTATATGCTTCTTGGAAAAGACAGAAAACATGCATTCAAATTAGAAGAAGTTAAGTGGTATTTTCTTATTATAATTGCTACTACAGGAGTTATTGCATTTAACATAAAGGATCTGTCAGGTGGAATGGTAAAGGCTGTAAGAGATGCTGCATTCCAGGTTGGTTCCATTATCACAACTACAGGATATTCGACGGCTGATTTCAATCTGTGGCCTCAGCTTTCAAAGAGTCTTCTTGTCATGATAATGTTTATCGGTGCATGTGCAGGAAGTACAGGCGGAGGAATAAAGGTATCGAGAATTATTATTTTGTTCAAGACTGTTAAACAGGAGATAGCTTCATTCATTCATCCAAGAAGTGTCAAAGTTATAAAGATGGACGATAAGGCTATTGAAAAGGACACAATAAGGGGAGTAAGTACATTCCTTGTAACTTACGTTATTATATTTGGTGTATCGATGCTCATACTTTCTTTTGATAATCTGGATATGGTTACAAACTTTACTGCGATAACTGCAACCATAAATAATATAGGTCCGGGACTTGAACTTGTAGGCCCAACCGGGAACTTTGGAGGCTTCTCTGTTCTTGCAAAGCTTATACTGATGTTTGATATGCTTGCCGGAAGACTTGAGCTTTATCCAATGCTCCTGTTGTTTGCTCCGGCTGTATGGAAGAAAAACTAATATAATATAAAATAAATCTAAAATTATAAAGAAAATATAAACAATTGAATATTTGATGAAAAAATATTGACTGTTGGTCATTTTTAAGGTAATATACCGAATATAGAAAATGACCAACAGTCATTTATTGTTTAGAAGAAAGGTAGGAGATAAGATGATTTCAATGGGTAAGTGGATTACAAAGCATAAAAATATTATTTTATTGATTGCTGTAATCTTATTGGTTCCATCAGCAATTGGTTATGTTAGTACACGAATTAACTATGATGTACTTAGTTATCTTCCGGAAACACTTGAAACCGTGTCTGGTCAGGACACGATGGTTGACGAGTTTGGAATGGGAGCGTTCTCTATGATAGTTGTAGAGGATATGTCCATGAAAGATGCGGCAAAACTGGAGAAGAAGATTGAAAGTATTGATCATGTATCAGATGTACTTTGGTATGATGATATTCTTGATACATCAGTACCTACAGAGATGCTTCCAAAGGATATAAGAGAGGCGTTCTTCAATGGTGATGCAACCATGATGATAGCATTGTTTGACAATACTACATCATCAGATGATACTATGAATGCCATAACTGATATTCGTAATACAGTTGGCAAACAGGCATATGCAAGCGGAATGTCAGGTGTCGTAACAGATATTAAGAATCTGGCACTCAAAGAAATGCCGGTATATGTTGTAATAGCAGCCCTTTTATCATTGTTAGTTCTTTTCATTACGATGGATTCATTTGTTACACCTATTATATTCCTTGCCAACATCGGTATGGCGATCGTATTTAATATGGGAACGAATATATTCCTCGGAGAAATATCTTATATTACAGAGGCACTGGCAGCAGTATTGCAGCTTGCGGTTACGATGGATTATTCAATATTCCTTCTTGAAAGTTATGAAGCCAATAAAGACAGATACGAAGGAGACAAAGCAAGAGCAATGGCACATGCGATTGCCAATACATTCAAATCTGTATCAAGTAGTTCAGTAACTACAATAGCAGGTTTCGTGGCACTCTGTTTCATGACATTTAAACTTGGTACAAATATTGGTGTTGTAATGTCAAAGGGTGTTGTAATCGGTGTTATTACATGTGTAACTGTTTTACCTGCAATGATTCTTACATTTGAGAAAGCAATAGATAAGACAACACACAGACCTATAATACCTTCACTTGACAAGGTTTCACATTTTGTTATAAAGCATCATTTAGCTGTACTTGTTATATTCCTTGTATTACTTGGACCTGCATTATACGGCAACAGCCATTATGAGATATACTACAATATCGATCAGGGTCTTCCAAAGGATATACCTAGTGCGATTGCCAATGATAAACTGAATGAAAACTTCAATATGAGCAATGTTCATATGGTTCTTCTTAAAGATGGTCTTTCAGCCAAAGAGAAAAATCAGATGATCAAGAAGATTGAAAAAGTCGATGGTGTTAAATGGGTTATAGGTATTAACTCACTGGTTGGTTCTAATCTTCCGGAAAATATGATACCGGATGATGTGAAGAGTATGCTTAAGACTGACAATTATGAATTACAGTTTGTATGCTCCGATTATGGTTCAGCAACAGATGAGGTTAATAAACAGATAGCCTCAATAAATGACATTATCAAAGGTTATCAGAAAGATGCGATGGTAATTGGTGAAGCACCACTTATGAAGGATCTTCAGGATGTTACAGATATTGATCTTAAGAATGTAAACTATATATCAATAGCTGCTATATTTATAATCATTCTTGTAACATTTAAGTCAATCTCAATACCGGTTATCCTTGTAGCTGTAATTGAGTTTGCCATAGCATGTAATATGTCTATACCTTATTATACACATACATCACTTGCATTCGTTGCAAGTATCGTAATCGGTACTATCCAGCTTGGTGCGACAGTCGATTATGCTATCCTTATGACCAATAGATATCATAAGGAAAGAACAGTAAGAGGAAAGAGTAAGAGAGAGGCAATACAGATTGCCCATGAGACATCAATTAAGTCAATACTTACAAGTGGTTTCTGTTTCTTCGCTGCAACATTCGGTGTAACAATGTATTCAAATATTGACATGATTGCTTCAATATGTACACTTCTTTCAAGAGGTGCAATCATAAGTATGGTAGTTGTTATATTTATACTTCCTGCAATGCTTTGGCTCTTCGATGGTGTGATAATACGTACATCATGGGATATGATAAAAGCAAAGGTAAGTGAAAGAGATAAGGAACAGAAAGCTATAGGCAGTAAATAAGTGTATATTAACAAAAATATCTATAGAATCATAAAAGAAAGGATTTGATAGTATGAGAAAGAATACAAAGAAGATTTTAGCTGTAGGGATCAGTGGATTATTATCAGCAGGATTGTTAGTTGGAAGCGTTGACTATGCTTCACATATGTTCACTATGACAAATAGAGTAGTTGCAAAAGAAGTAGAAAAGGTTAAAGAAAGTGTTAAAAACAGTGCATCATCAGGATTTGATTCAGATAAAACATCAAAGCAGGAAACAGTATATGCAACACTTAATGCCAATGGAGAAACAACAGATGTTACAGTATCTGACTGGCTTAAAAATTCAGGCACAGGAAGTAAATTAGATGATGTATCAGGTCTTAAAGATATTGCCAAAACAAAGGGTGATGAGAAATATACACAGGAAGGCAATAAGATAACATGGGACACAAGTGACCAGGATATATATTATCAGGGAAAAACAGACAAAGAGATGCCTGTTGGAATGAGCATAACATATAAGCTTGACGGAGAGGAAATATCACCTGAGGATCTTGCAGGTAAGAGTGGAAAGCTTGAGATGAATATAAAATATACAAATTCATCAAAGAAAACAGTTAAGCTCAATGGCAAAGATTCAGATATCTATACACCATTTATCATGGTTACAGGAATGATTCTTCCAGTTGACAATTTCAAGAATCTTACGATCGACAATGGTAATATTGTATCTGAAGGGGATAATGATATCGTAGTTGCATATGGTATGCCGGGACTTTCAGAAAGTCTTGATCTTGACAATCTTTCATTTGGAGATGATGTTGATATCGACGTAGACAATATCAATAAAAAGATTACAGATACCGTAAAGATTACAGCCGATGTAACAAACTTTGAGATGAATTCAACATATACTGTTGCAACATCTGAACTTTTCAATGATCTTGACTTAGATGATATCGGAGATACAGATAAGCTTACAGATAAAATTGATGAACTTACAGATGCTGCTACAAAGCTTGTAGATGGATCAGATAAAATTTCAAAGAACCTCAATAAACTCGATGACAAATTCGGTGATTATTCAGATGCAATAGGCACACTTAATAAGAGTGTTGGCACACTTAATAAGGGTGCAGGCACTTTAAAGAATGGTGTTAAGTCATATACAGAAGGAACAGATAAGTTATTAAAGGGTGTCGGTTCATACACAAGTGGAACAAAGACATTTGCCAAAGGTGTTAAATCATATACAAAGAATACAAAGAAGGTTTCAAATGCAATCGGTCAGATTGGCGAAGGAACAGAAAAGCTTAAAAACGGTTCAAAGACATTTGATACAAATCTTAGCACATATGTTGCTACAGTAAATAAAGTTCTTTCATCTGACACAATCACATCTGTAACAGAGGGGATATCAACTCTCCATGAGGGTATAGTTAAACTGCAGGCAGGAACTAAAACTCTTTCAACAGGTGCTTCATCACTTAAGACAGGTATGACAGGTATTCAGGGTGGAGTTGATAAGATAAATGCTGCTTCAGGTAACATTACACAGTATAGTGGAGAAGTAGATGGCTATCTTGCTGAACTTAAGAAATTATATGCAAGTGCATCAGATGACACAGAGAAACAGCAGATAATGGCAATCATGACATATGTTAAGACTGCTCAGGCAACAGGTGAAGGAATCAAGGAAGCAACAAAGTCTGACGGAGAACTTTCAACAGGAATCTCAAAAGTAAGTGCAGGTCTTGATCAGATTTCAGCAGGTGCAGGTTCATTATCAACAGGTCTTGATACTATGGAGAAAGCTACATCAAAAGAGAGTGATCTTGGCGGACTTGGCGGCAACATAACAAAATTACAGACAGCAGGCAATGCTATCGTAAAGGGATACAAAGGTCAGCTTGATGCCGGAATCAAAACATTAGATAAGAGCGTAGATGAACTTTACAAGGCATCAACTACTCTTACAGGCAACAATAAGAAACTTGAGGGTGCAGCAGATGAGCTTACAGCCAATGCAGCTACAATCGACAAAAATTCAAAGAAAATAACTTCAAACAGCGGTTCACTCCGTGAAGGTGTTAAGACACTTGCAGATGGTACAGGAAAGCTTGCAGAAGGTGTTACAACTCTTGTAACAAAGACAGGTACAGTATCAGATGCTATTGGAAAACTTGCAGATGGTGCAAAAACACTTGCAAACGGTGTATCAGAATTTAATGAAGATGGTATTGAAAAGATTTCAAATACAGTTAACGATCTTCTTGATTCAGGTGACGACTTCAGAGACAGACTCAGCAAGATTACAAAGGCATCTTCAGCATATAAGAGTTTCTCAGGAATATCTGATGGCATGGATGGAAGCGTTAAGTTTGTAATGTCAACAGAAGAAATCAAAGCTGACAAGGATAAATAAAAGCACAGAGCAGAAAGAGGGGAAAAGAAATGGGAAAAGTAGATGAAAAAAAGAAAGTAAAACAGGAAGCATTGTTTTCTTCTGCTTTTAAGCTGTTTACAGAGAAAGGCATAAATAATACCTCTATTTCTGATATTGTGAATAATGCTAAGATGGCAAAAGGAACATTTTATCTCTATTTTAAAGATAAATATGATATTCATGACAGGCTTATTGCACATCAGAGTAACCGTTTGTTTGAAAATGCCAGTAAAAAGCTTAAGGAAACAGATTGTAACAGTCTGGAAGAGTGTGTAATATTTATTGCAGATAATATTATAGACCAGCTTGTGGACAGTCCGGCTCTTCTCAAATTTATATCAAAAAATTTAAGCTGGGCAGTATTTTCAAATATACGAATTGCAGGAATGGACAATAAGAACTGTATGGATATATTTGAAGATATTATAAAGAAGTCCGGAAGAGCATTTAGAAAAGAAAAACTTATGATATTTACTATTGTGGAACTGGTCAATTCAACATGCTATAATGTTATTTTAAATAAGTCTCCCGTTGAGATTGACGAACTTAAACCGGAGCTATATGAGACAATCCGCAGGATTATAGCACAGTATGAAATACCGTTAAGTGAATCATAATAAAATAAAATGCCGACTGTAAACCAATATACATATGTGGTTGACAGCCGGCATTTTATTATGATACAGTGATAATCATATAAAACATATAAGAAAGGTATGGTTATTCAAATGATAAAATTGAAATATGATGAGGAAGAAAATCCAATTCTTTCAAGAGAAGAAGCGATTGCTATTTTAAATACACCGGATGAAGAACTTGACGAACTGATCGGATGTGCAAAGAAATTACGTCATAAATATAAAGGAAACAAGGTAAGTATTCATATCCTTACAAATGCCCGCAGCGGGAACTGTTCACAGGATTGTGCTTACTGTGCCCAGTCCTGTCGGTCTTCGGCTGATATTGATAAGTACAAATGGGTAGATGATGAGAAACTGTATCAGGACAATGACATTGTAGATAAGTATCATTTATCAAGGCATTGTATTGGATTAAGTGGAATGAAGTTCACTGATGCAGAGATTGAAGAACTGGCCTGTCGTATACGTAAGATGAAAGAAAATGGAACGCATCTGTGCTGTTCTATCGGATTCCTTACGGAAAAACAGGCAAGGATATTAAAAGAAGCCGGTCTTGACCGTATCAATCATAACTTGAACAGCAGCCGTTCTTTTTATCATAATATCTGTTCTACTCATACATATGAGCAGCGTGTAGCAAATATACACATGTTGCAGGGACTTGGCTTTGAAATCTGCAGTGGTGGTATCGTTGGTATGGGCGAGAGCAGAGAAGATATTGTTGATATGCTTTTAGAACTGCGTGAGATCCAGCCTGAGGCACTTCCTGTCAACTTCCTGCTTCCAATTAAGGGAACGCCACTTGAAGATGCGGATGTTTCAATGCTGACAACAGAGTATTGTATGAAGATTCTTTGCCTTGCAAGAATGCTTGTTCCAAAGTCTGATATCCGTTGTGCAGCAGGAAGAGAGGTATATTTTAAGGGAGAAGAAAAGAAGCTGTTAAGTGTTGTCGATTCTATCTTTGCCTCGGGATATCTGACAGAAGGAGGTCAGGGGATTCAGGGTACGATAGATACGATCACCAATGCAGGTTTTTCTTATGAGATTGAATCAGCATAAATCAGCATAAGTAAAGCTGAAAAATCAGCAATACAACAGGCAGTATCAAATTATATAATGTAACTTTTAACAGCCGGTCAGGGATTATCCCAGCCGGCTTGTTTTATAGCAAAATTTATCCTATATATATGATTGATCGTACTTGCTAAATAAAGACAATAATGATAACCTTGATTATAAATAGTAACAGTTCAGCCATAAAGTAATAGGCAATACATATTTGAGCTTGCTCATT
>CAZFFA010000080.1:0-10893 GCA_964517955.1 uncultured Jutongia sp.
AGACAGTTGCTGTATTTTCAGAGCCAGATAGAGAGGCACTGCATACACAGCTCGCCGATGAAGCGGTTTGTATTGGTTCAGCCAAGGTTGGAGACAGCTATCTCAATATGAATAATATCATAAGTGCGGCTGTTGAGAAAAAGGTTCAGGCGATTCATCCGGGATTTGGCTTATTATCAGAGAACAGTACATTTGCAACAATGTGCGAAGAGTGTAATATCAAATTTATCGGACCTAAGGGATCTGTAATAGATGCTCTTGGCAATAAAGCCAATGCAAGAAAAATGATGATTGAAGCAAAGGTACCTGTTATACCTGGAAGCGATGGTATCGTTGCAGATATAGATGAGGCATATGAGGTCGCAGAAAAGCTTGGATATCCTGTTATGGTAAAGGCATCAGCAGGCGGTGGCGGCAAAGGAATAAGAGTTGTCCGCAGCAAAGATGAGCTTGAAGATGCATTCAAATCAGCGCAGAGTGAGACTCTGGCAGCATTCGGTGATGATACAATGTACATGGAGAAGCTTATAGAACATGCAAGACATGTGGAAGTTCAGGTTCTTGGTGATTCATTCGGCAATGTAATTCATCTTGGTGAAAGAGACTGTTCACTTCAGAGAAAGAACCAGAAAGTTCTCGAGGAGTCTCCATGTAAGGCTTTGTCTGAAGAAACAAGAAAGAAAATGTGTGACTCTGCTGTACGTGCTGCAAAAGCAGCCGGTTATGAAAGTGCCGGTACTATAGAATTTTTGTATGATGATAAGACAGAAAATTATTATTTTATGGAAATGAATACACGTATTCAGGTTGAACATCCTGTCACTGAAATGGTTACAGGTGTAGATATTGTTAAGGAACAGATAAAGATTGCAGATGGCAAAAAACTTTCTTATAAACAAAGTGACATAAAGATGTCAGGTCATGCAATAGAATGTCGTATCAATGCAGAGAATCCTGACAAAAATTTTGCACCTTGTCCGGGACTTATTGATTATCTTATGCTTCCGGCCGGTGGTCTTGGTTTAAGAGTTGATACAGCGGTATATGAAGGTTATGAAATTCCTCCATATTATGATTCAATGATAGCGAAAGTTATAGTACATGGGGCAACGCGTGAAGAAGCAATATCCAAGATGAAGCGTGCTTTATATGAATTTATTATAAGTGGAATAGAAACCAATATTGAATTTCAGAATCGTATTTTGAACAATAAGCAGTATCTGGAAGGTAAATTTGATACTTCTTTTTTGGCGGAAATGCTTTAAATGAATGAAAGGCTGTTATGGCTGATATTTACCACAGAAGTGAAAACTGCTGATGTTTATGCAGCAAAATAATATTACCGTACTATATTTGATTGGAAGGAATGATATTGTGAATTTATTTGGCAAAAAAAGTTACTTTTCACTTGATGGCAAAGAGGAAAAGAAAAGTGACAGGCGTAAAAAATCACAGGAACCATCTATTCCGGATGGAATGTGGATTAAATGTAATACTTGTAAAAATATAATATACAAAAAAGAAGTGACAGAATATAAGCTTTGTCCAAGCTGTGGTGCACATTTTAGAATGAGTCCTGCAGAACGTATAGCGGTTACATGTGATAAAGGGAGCTTTAAAGAATTTGATTCGGATATGATTCCAAAAAATCCAATGAAATATCCGGGATATAAAGATGTGATACAAAAGGCACAGAATAAATCCGGTATTAAAGAAGCTGTTGTAACAGGTGAGGCTTTGATTGATGGCATCAGGACTGTTATAGCTATTATGGATAGTCATTTTATGATGGGAAGTATGGGCTCTGTAGTAGGAGAGAAAGTGACAAGAGCAGTTGAGTATGCAACAGAGAACCGCCTTCCAATCATTATATTTACTACATCAGGTGGTGCCAGAATGCAGGAGGGAATTATATCACTCATGCAGATGGCGAAAGTTTCAGAGGCTATTGGAAGACATGATGAGGCAGGTCTTTTGTATATAACTGTACTTACAGATCCTACAACAGGTGGTGTAACAGCAAGCTTTGCAATGCTTGGCGATATAATATTGTCTGAACCAAAAGCACTTATAGGCTTTGCCGGACAGAGAGTTATACAGGGAACAATTCATCAGAAGCTGCCTGAGGGATTCCAGCGTGCAGAGTTTCAGCTTGAACATGGATTTGTTGACAGGATAGTTCATCGTGAAAAAATGAGAGATGAACTTGCAACTATACTTAAGCTTCATACAGCCGGTGCAAAGGAGGTCTGTTCAGATGAATGATACGATGAAAACTGTTGGAAAGGCGCGTAAGATAAATCGTCCCAATACAAGACAGTTTATTGCAGAAATATTTGACGATTTTCTTGAAATGCATGGTGACAGATTATTTGCTGATGATGGAGCAATAGTAGGTGGTATAGCTAGTTTTAAAGGAATGCCGGTTACGGTTATTGGTATTCAGAAGGGGCATACTCTTGAGGAAAATGTAGAGTGTAACTTTGGTTCGCCAAATCCTGAAGGATATAGAAAAGCTCTTCGTCTTATGAAGCAGGCAGAAAAGTTTAAAAGACCTGTTATCACATTTATCAATACAGCAGGTGCTTTTTGTGGAATAGGCGCAGAAGAAAGAGGCCAAGGAGAGGCTATAGCAAGAAATCTTATGGAGATGTCACGACTTAAAACACCTATTATAAGTATATTTATAGGTGAAGGTGGAAGTGGCGGAGCACTGGCGCTTGCAGTAGCCGATGAAGTATGGATGCTTGAAAATGGTATGTACTCAGTTCTTTCACCTGAGGGCTTTGCAAGTATACTTTGGCGTGATCCTGAAAGAGTCGAGGAGGCTGCGGCACTTATGAAGATGACTGCACCGGATCTTTTGGAAAATCATGTGGTTGATAAGATGATCACTGAACCGAAGGAAGGACTTGAGAATAATCTTGAATATACTACAGAGCAGATTATAAAAGCTCTTGAAGAAAAATTACCTGTCCTTGTAAAAACTCCTGTAGACGAACTTCTGAATAACAGATATGAAAGATTCAGACAGTTTGGGGAATATACGGAGTAAACAACGTAAAAATGCTGCAAGCCCATCATGAGTGATGGGCTTGCAGCAATTTGTTACTTTTTATGGATACCATCTTTTTCAATAGAAATCAATCCGTCCTTAAGCAGGTGTCCGATTGCACGCTTAAATGCATTTTTGCTCATATGGAATCTGTTTTTAATTGATTCCGGAGCACTCTTATCATTGAATGGAAGAAATCCATCTGCATCCTCAAGACATCCATATATAAATTCAGCGTCTTCATTCATCTGTTCAGGTATTTTCTTTTTTACACTGAGAGTGAGTCGTCCGTCATCAAGCACCTGTGCAACTCTGGCATAAACAGGCTGGTTAATCTTATAGTTTTCAAATACCTCACGTTTTGGAAGAAGTGCGGAATATTTATCATCAACAGCTATAAATACTCCGAAGTTTTCGCTAAGTTCATATACACGGCCAAATACTTCATCGTCTTTTTTATATGGAGAATCGCTGAGGAGATGTTCATATACCTTCATTGAAGCACAAAGCCGGTCACTTTTATCTATATATAGTGTAACAAGAACGGCATCACCCTCTTTTACTTCATAGAGCTGTTCTTTAAATGGAAGGAGAAGATCCTTTGAAAGTCCCCATTCAAGAAATGCACCGATAGATGTTACCTGATTGACATAAAGCCTTGCAACTCCGCCAAGTTCTATATCGGGTTCAAGTGTAGTTGCTATAGGTCTGTCTTCGGAATCCTTATATACGAATACTTTAATAACATCATTTAACTGTGTATCCTTTGGAACCTGAGCTTTTGGAAGAAGTATTTTTTCTGAATCTTCTCCGGTTGGTGTATTGAGAAATACACCAAAATCCTTAATTTTTGTAACTATAAGTTCCTGTGTTTTTCCAAGTTCTATTGTTTGTTTCATTATATCTCCATTTCTATTTACTTCATATTAAGATGCTGTGGCATATTTGCATACATTACTAGCTGCTTTTGACCCTTGCATCATATTAATATTTATATGTTGTGGCTGAATTGTTACATACTGTATTATATAATGCAGATACAAAAAAAACTAGTGCAATAATTAAAATAATGATATAATAAATAACAGTTCAGTCATAAAACTTGAGTTTGATCATTACATGATGTTGGGGTCAAAAGTATTTTGCCCCCAAACTGTAATTAAAGACTGAAATTCAAAATAAAAATATGCATACATAAAATGTGTGCAGGATTGGAGAGTAATTATGAAGAATGTAATCAGTACAGATAAGGCACCGGCAGCTATAGGACCATATTCACAGGCTATTGAAGTAAATGGAATGGTATATACATCAGGAGTTATTCCAATCAATCCGGCAACAGGAGAGCTTGTAAGCGGTCCGGCAGAGGTTCAGGCAGATCAGGCTATTTCAAATCTTGCAGCTCTTTTAGAAGCAGCAGGAACATCAATGGCAAATGTTGTTAAGACAGTAGTTTTCATAAAAAACATGGATGATTTTGGAAAGATCAATGAAGTATATGCAAAATATTTCCCAGCTCCATACCCTGCAAGATCATGTGTAGAAGTTGCAAGACTTCCAAAAGATGTTGCTATAGAGATTGAAGCAATTGCAACAAAATAAATAATAAAGGTTAAAAGAAGAATAAAACGTTATAGGAAATACGATAACAGTATCGTTAAATCCTATAACGTTTTTGCTTTTTTAATGTGGTCACTATATTGTATAGAACGATCCAATCTATTACATTTGACAAATGAATATAAAACAATATAATAATTGGTAGTACCAATTTACAACACGAAAGGAAAATAGAGAATGAAATATATAAAACAATTTTTGATCATTATAGCTATATCTTTTATCGGGGAATTGTTAAAGTTCTGGCTTCCGTTTCCGATACCGGCAAGCATATATGGCATGGCGATATTGTTCACAGGGCTTATGACAGGAATTATAGGAATTGATGACGTGAGGGAGACGGGGAAATTTCTTATAGAGATAATGCCTGTGATGTTCATACCGGCAGGAGTAGGTCTTATGACAAGCTGGGGACTCCTTAAACCTATATTTGTTCCTGTATGTATCATTACGGTAGTAACAGTTATAACTGTCATGGCAGCAACGGGAAGAGCGTCACAGTTGATTATAAGGATGAATAATAAGGAGGAAGATACAAATGAATGACTTTTTTCAAACATCAATGTTTGCGGGGGTGACATTGAGTCTGATCTCATATATTGCAGGTATCGAACTTAAGAAAAAATTTAAGCTTGGGATATTTAATCCATTGCTGGTTTCTATAGTTATCTGTATCGCAGTGCTTATTATAGGTGATGTTGATTATGAAGTATATAACGAGGGAGCAAAGTATATAAGTTACCTTCTGACACCGGCAACAGTGTGTCTCGCAATTCCACTGTATGAACAATGGCGTCTTTTGAAAGAGAATTTCAAGGCAGTTGTATTTGGTCTTGTAGCAGGTGTTGTTACAAGCCTGATTACAGTGCTCGCTCTTTCATTGCTTATGGGACTTACACATAAAGAATATGTAACCCTTCTTCCAAAGTCGATAACTACAGCTATAGGCATGGCAGTATCGGAGGAGCTTGGAGGCTATGTGACAATAACTGTTGCCGTCATCATAGTAACGGGAGTTATAGGAAATATGATAGGGGAACTTGTATGTAAGATATTTAAGATCACAGAGCCAATATCAAAGGGATTGTCTTTTGGATCAGCGGCACATGCAATAGGAACAGCCAAAGCAATCGAGATAGGCGAAGTTGAAGGTGCGATGAGCAGTCTTGCAATAGCTGTGTCTGGTATTCTGACTGTAGTTCTTGCGTCTGTGTTTGCCAATTTTATATAGTGTGCGAATCATAACAGTTTAGTTACAGGAATTAGGTGTACAAAAAGCATTTTGCACCAATTACAAAAATATTATATTTTCACATAGCGGATATATGGCTGTAGTCAAAAGTCTGCGAGCTGAGAAAGGAGTGAATTATATGGAAAATATCAATTCAACATCTGAATATCAGAAAGTGATAGACTATATATATAAGAAGATTCAGGATGGCATCCTTACAGTAGGAAGTAAGCTTCCGACTGAAAGGGCTATATCAGAAGAACTTGGGATTGGAAGAAATTCTACAAGAGAAGCATTAAGTATCCTGAATGGAATGGGAATGATAGAACGTATTCAGGGGTCGGGAAATTATATATCAAAAAATGCAGGAAGGTCAATAAAGCAGATCATCATGATGATGATGGCTCTTGGAACCATTACAAGAAAAGAGGTATGTGATTTCAGGCGTACAATGGAAAAGTCAGTATGCATGACGCTTATTGAAAAAGATATATCATGTGCACAGAAGGAAAAGTTCATGTCTTTACTTAAAGATATGGAAAATGCTGATAGAAGTAAGATAGCATATTACGACAAAAAGTTTCATGATGAACTTATTATAAGTACAGAAAACGTTCTTTTTATCACCATAATGGAAGCAGTTGTAGAAGTATATCGTGAATGGATAGACATAGTCCTGAATAAAGCAGATGATAAAAGCAGAGCTAAATTTTTACAATATCATAAAGAAATATTCAATGGAATTATAGATAAAAATATGGTACTCATGGTTGAAGCGATAGATAAGCACTATGATTTGATAGAAACAATGATATAGGTAGCTTGAAAGGAGAGATGATATGGTCATTACTATTGGAAGAGAATGTGGCTGCTCAGGTGATGAGATAGGAGAAAAGCTGTCAGAAAAGCTTGGAATACCATTTTACAGCAAAAAGAAAATAATAAAATATGCAAAAGAAAAAGGTGTTTATGACAAATATCCGCTTTACTTTGGCGAAATGTCCGTAGATTCAATATTGAATCCAATGTCAGAAGAATTTATCGACAAGCTTCATAAAACACCGGAAGAAGTTTTACTAAAACTTTTTGGCAATAGTGACTGCATAATAATTGGCCGTGCCTCCAATTATGCTTTCCGGGAAAGTAAGGAAGCAGTCAGGGTCTACCTGTGTGGAAAAAAAGCAGACAGGATATCATATATTGCAGGCAAACATAAAATATCAGAGCATAAGGCAAGAAAACTTGTCGATGAAACAGATAACCGCAGACGCAGATATCACATGTATTATACGGGTCAGGAATGGGGAAAGGCATGTGACTATGATATCTGTCTTGACCAGTCCCGACTTGGTGTAGAAGGTGTTGTTGATATCGTTGCTGATTATGCAGAAAAGGTGTTTTGACACTCACTGATGCCATTTATTTCTTACATTCATAAAACTGCCAACTATGTTGTCAGTCGCTGCTATGCAGCTTATGTTTATTTCATTTCAGAAATGAAAGGCTATTCCAATATAAAAATGTAATACGCAATACAATGAGCAAGCTCAAGTATTGCGTATTACATTTTTATATCTGAACTGTTACATATATCCACAAATTGGAAGTAACAGTTCAGCCTATCATTTCTTCAATTCATAAACCTGCCAGCTATGCTGTCAGTCGCTGCTGCGCAGCTTTTGTTTATTTCATTTCAGAAATGAAAGGCTATTCCACCATAAAAATATAATAAACAATACAATGAGCAAACTCAAATATTGTCTATTATATTTTTATGGCTGAACTGTTACAATTGGAAAAATATAATGTATCCATATTATTGACAAAATATATGCAGGTTGCTATACTTGAAAATGTGGCGTAATATATTTGTAACAAATATATCAGATATATTTAATAACCATTAAAAATTATTAACATACATTGCTTTCATATCACATGAGAGCAGCAGTAATATAGCAGTTAGGCATACATTTTTTGGAGGATATTATGGTAAAAACACATTGGGTGAAGAATGCAGCAATTCTTGGAACAGCAGTTACATTGTCATTAGTTGCGTATCCGGCATCAGAGGATGTATCAGCAGCTTCTGTTTCGCAGGAAACAGAGATGGCAGGTATTTCATTATCATTAGATAAGTATTATACAAATACAGTTACAGAAAAGGATGCGGTTACAACTGTAGCAGCTTCTACAAAGACTTCTGAGAAGAAGACAACAGAAAAGAAAACTACAACTAAAAAGACTGCACAGAAAACAACAGCAAATAAGACAACAGTATCAAAAAGATGGCAGACTACAGGTATTTCCATAGCAAATCACTATGTAAATATCCGTAGACATCCAAGCACAGAAGATTCAAAGGTACTTGGAAGATTATACAGAGGTTCTGCAGCTAAAATCCTTAAAGAGAAGAAGAATGGCTGGGTTCAGGTTCAGTCGGGCAATGTTAAAGGATATATAAAGAAAGAATATCTTGCAACAGGTGAATCTGCACAGAAGCTTTCAAAGAAATTTGGAAAGAGATATATTAAGGTTAAAAAGGGTGTTGTTACTCTTAATGTAAGAGAGAAGACAAGCACTAAATCTACTATTCTTGTTCAGATACCTGAGGATGAAAAATTCCATATTGAAAAGGACTGTGGTGAGAACTGGCTTAGAATTTCACTTGATGACAGCCATGGATATGTTGCCAAAGAATATGTAAATGAGCATGTTACATTTAAGAAAGCAGTATCTATGAAAGAGATACGTGCTAAGCAGCGTAGAAAGGCAGCAGCAAGAAAGGCTGCAAGAGAACGTGCGGCAGCACTTGCAGCACAGAAAGCAGCAAATAACAGCTCAAAAAGTTCCAATAATAATAGTTCAAACAATAACAGCAGCTCAAACAATACAAGCAGTTCAAAATCAAGTGCTAAAAAGCCATCATCAAACGGCGGTACAACTTCAAGCTATAGCAAGGGAAGCGGTACAGCTTCACAGATAGTATCATTTGCAAAGAAGTTCCTTGGCAATAAGTATGTATATGGTGGAACAAGCCTTACAAACGGTACAGACTGCTCTGGATTTACTATGAGCGTATACGCAGCATTTGGATATAGCATACCAAGAACATCACGTGAACAGTCAACATATGGCAAGAGCGTAAGTTTATCAAATGTTCAGCCTGGAGATCTTATCTTCTATAAGAATGGATCATCAGTAGGTCATGTTGCTATGTACATAGGTGGCGGTAATGTTATTCACGCAAGTAACAGAATTGACGGAATAAAGATATCAAATATGTACTATAGAACACCATATTGTGCAAGAAGAATTTTATAATTATAGTTGGATCACATAAAAATGCGGTCTGCACAATTTAATATAATATTGATTTGTTGATTTTTAACAGCGTATTCTTTATGAAAACAGCTACAGTTGCTTAATGACTGTAGCTGTTTTTTGAATTTGCAGGAAAATTCTTATTTTCTGTAAATCAATACAGATATGAAATGACGAAAATTGTCAGACAAATAGTACTTATTAAAATGAATTAGCAAACAATTATCAACAAAAAGATGTGAATAACTGACTTAAAATGTGGAAAAAGTCTGTTGAAAAAGTGCGTAATGTAATATTTTTCGTAGAAAATGTTAATAACTTTACAATTATCAACAAATTATCATAGCGAAAAAAGCCAATAAATAAAGTTATGCACCGAGTTATCAACATTATCCACATTTTTTAGATAAACATAATGTGCATATATTTTGTCGAAAAGTGTTGAAAACAATTGATATACAATTTTACAACTTGTTTATATAATTGAATGACTGGTATGGCAGCTTAATATCTATATCTGCTTTTGATCCGTGCATTATTATATAGATTAAGGTGTCAAAAGCTCCGAAGGGGCTTAGTCACCACAAATATATGTATTTGCGAGCAAGCTCGCAATACAATATATTGTGTGTGACTGGTGCAAAGCACCTTTTTGACACCTTAATTTTATATACTGAAATATATATACTATATATATAAATTGTATAATAAAATACTAAAAAATAAAAATGTATTGTGCATTATTGCTTGATTTTATATTGGAAGTGGGTTATAATATGTAACATAAAAGAGCAAAGGAGTGGTAGTCATGCAGTATATCATTAGTGGTAAAAATATCGACGTTACAGAAGGTCTTAAGGAAGCTATCCATGAGAAGATTGGAAAGCTTGAAAGGTATTTCACTCCGGAAACGGAAGTTCATGTTACCCTTAGTGTAGAAAAGGAGAGACAGAAGATTGAGATTACGATCCCAATGAAGGGTAATATTATTAGAGCAGAACAGGTCAGCAGTGACATGTATGTTTCTATAGATTTAGTAGAGGAGATTATTGAAAGACAATTACGCAAGTATAAAAATAAAATTGTGGACAAGCAGCAGGCTGCTGTTGGTTTAAGCAAAGCATTTGTTGATGAGGAAATCGATGATGATGATGAGATCAAGATTATCCGTTCAAAGAGATTTGCAATGAAGCCTATGTTCCCTGAAGAAGCTTGCATACAGATGGAATTGCTTAATCATAACTTCTATGTATTCCGCAATGCTACAACAGATGAAGTTAATGTTGTATATAAGAGAAAAGGCAATACATTTGGTCTTATCGAGCCGGAATTCTAGATTTTATATTATAATAGATTGTCAAAACATCATTTCTTTTTAGAAATGAAAAACTTAACTGTTATGAATGGTCAGTAGATTTGCCGGATATGGCAATTACATAATGAAAAGAAGACAGGCTGTATATGATATGTATGTGCAATACGCAGATACATTCATATGCAGTCTTTTTCTTTATTGCAAAGGAGAAGATAAACAGCGGAATTTAACCGTCAAAAGAATAAATTTCGCTGTCCTATATCAGGCTAATACAGCCTATTTGCAGATTTATTGAAAAATAAAACGCCACAGAATTTAACGATTTTATCGTATTTTCTGTGGCGTTTT
>CAZFFA010000081.1:0-10750 GCA_964517955.1 uncultured Jutongia sp.
AAGTCAAAGCTGGCAGCTTACATAAAGAATACAGAAGGTGTTGATATTGATGACAAGTCAATATTCGATATCCAGGTTAAGAGACTTCATGAGTACAAGAGACAGCAGTTAAATGCATTATACATCATTCATAAGTATCTTGAGATTAAGAAGGGCAACAAGCCAACAACACCGGTTACATTTATATTTGGTGCAAAGGCTGCACCGGCTTATATCATTGCAAAGGATATTATTCATCTTATCCTCTGCCTTCAGGAGATTATCGACAATGATCCGGAGGTAAGCCCATACCTTAAGGTTGTCATGGTAGAAAATTACAATGTAAGCAAGGCTGCAAAACTTATTCCGGCATGTGATATCTCAGAACAGATTTCACTTGCATCTAAAGAAGCTTCTGGTACAGGCAATATGAAGTTTATGCTTAATGGAGCTATTACACTTGGTACAAAAGATGGTGCCAATGTTGAAATCGGTGATCTTGTAGGTGAGGACAATATCTACACATTTGGTGATGACAGTGAAACAGTAATTAAGAGATACGAAGATGGAAGTTATGTATCAAGAGATTACTATAATAAGGATGCAAAGATCAAAGAAGCAGTAGACTTTATCGTATCTGATACAGTACTTAAAGTTGGTGATAAGGAACAGCTTACAAGACTTTACAATGAACTTCTTAACAAGGACTGGTTCATGACATTCCCTGACTTTGAAAATTACATTGAAGTTAAGGAAAAGGCATTTAAAGATTATGAAGATCGTAAGAACTGGGCAAAGAAGACGCTTATAAATATCAGTAAGGCAGGATTCTTCTCATCAGACAGAACTATTGCTGAATACGATAGAGATATATGGAAAACATTATAATTTTTTATAGATACTATCCTTTATAAATACATTGTTCTAAAAAAGACGTGGTATAAAACTGTGAAATGTTTTATGCCACGTTTTGACGTTTTATAAATATTAGAGTAAAATATATGTATAATTGTCAAAAATAAAAAGCTAAAATGATATATATCATTAGAACATTTGTGGATGAATAAATCACAAATAAACGGAGGATGGTAATGATTAGGATCTTAATCGTAGATGATGAAAAAATTGAGCGCAATGGTATAAAGTTTCTGCTTAAACAAATGAATCAGGAATTGGAAGTTCTTGAAGCAGTAAATGGACTTAAAGCGTTGGATGTACTTAAGGAAGAGAAGATAGATGTACTTCTTACAGATATAAAGATGCCATTTATGAATGGAATTGAGCTTATACAGGAAGTTGTAAAAAAGTGGCAGGACATAAAGATTATGATATTTAGTGGTTATGGTGAGTTTGAATATGCAAGGCTTGCAATGAAATATGGTGTCAGTAATTACATACTTAAACCGGTAGATCCGCAGGAATTTCTTAATTCGATGGAGAAAACCCTTAAAGAAATAGAAGATGAGAAATTGGATCAGGAATTAAAAGAAAAAGAAATAAATTTTCTCAAGGAGCATACATTGCTTTCGCTTGTTACAGGTGTTGCGTGTGGTGACATATCGGAAGCAACAGACCAGTTGATTGGCAGGGATGAATTTAAAAATTATCATTATATGATGATGATAGAGTTCAGCCGTGACTTCTTTGGTATTAAAGGAGCTGATTTTACAGATGTTTTAAATAAAATTATCGATGTTAAATATGAGTACCTTAATATCAGTCAGCAGCAATGTGTGATTTTATTTGCGGAAGAAAAAATAGAAAGACGTAAGCTGGCATCTGAGATTATAAATAAGATAAAAAGTTATTATAATGATGAGTGTTATATATCTGTAAGTGAATATTTTGATGATGAGACACCTCTTTCAAAAGTATATGAGGAGCTTGAATCATTGATGGAGAATAGATTTTATGTGCTTGAGGATAAGGTATTTCTTCAAAATGATAAAAGAGATGATAATGACTTTGATGAACTTGAAGAAGACAAGCTTATGAAGAAAATAAAGCAGGATATAAAACTCAAGGATATGGTTGGTCTTAAGCAGCATTTTGAACAGCTTTGCAGTAAATATCAGAGTAAGAAAAACTTTTCACAGGTGTATGTTAAGTTTATATTTTCAAATCTTCTTAAGGATATATATGAAATACTTCCGGACAGTGCCGGTAAACAGTTGAATGGTGAAATAGATAAGTTATACAGGGCAACTGAATTTACAACTGTAATAGAGATATTACAGCATGGTATAGAAATGATGGAAGAGAATTTCGCTGTAAATCCGCAGATGACACACAGGGAGATTGAAACAGTAAAGCAGTATATATATGCAAATTATAACAAGGAGATAAGTGTAGATATGCTGGCAGAGCAGGTGTATATGGCTCCAAGTTATCTTAGTCATATATTCAAAAAAGAAACAGGACAGAATCTTAGTAAATTTATTAAATCACTTCGTATGGAGAAGGCAAAAGAAATGCTTGAAGAATCACATAATAAGATAGTAAATATTAGTTATGCTGTCGGATATCCAAATGTATCTTATTTTTGCCAAAGCTTCAGGGAGTATTTTGGTGTGAGTCCACAGAAGTACAGAAAACAGGGAGAAACGGATGAAATCACTGACTAAACGTTTTAAGGATATTAAACTGCGCAATAAGATAATGATCATCTATATTTTTATAGGGACAATTCCAATGTTTATATTGGGGTTGTTTTCATACAATCAGGAGTGGGATTCACAGATAAATAAAGAACGTGCCAGTGTAGAAGATTCGCTGTCACAGGCAGTAGCGCAATTCGATTCACAGATAATGATATATAACAATCTTTCTGATTATCTGGTGTTTAATAAGCCGGTAAGCAATGTTCTGACAACATCATATGAAAGCACATATGAGATGTATGAGCAGTATGCGTTCAGCGTTGATCCTGTGCTTTCGTCATTACAGTATTTTAATCCCAATATAAAGCAGCTTACACTTTACGTTAATACAATAAAGGTTAAGCATGGAACTTCAGTTGCACCATTAGGATATCTGAGGAAAGAGACGGGAATCAATCCTTCAACTGCAAGAGGCGGTATTCATTGGGCTTCTGACAGACTTAGCAATATGATATATATGATAAGAAGTATGCCTCTGGTAGAGCAGAATGGTGCCAGAGGAGTATTTTATTTAAATATAGATTATGCAGATATATTCGGATCGTTTAATAAAATATCACAGGACGGATATGGTATTTATGTGATGGATAAAAGTGGTAATGTTATATACAGTACATCTAAGTTTAGTCAGAGACAGAAGGACATGTTTCTTCCGGCAAAATTTGTTCTGAAAGAAAAAAAGAAGATAGACAGCAACAAACATTCAAATTATATAGTTGTTTCACAGGGCACCGGTGTTTCCGGATGGACAGCCTATCTATATAAGACAGACAGTATGACCAGTCTAAGAACAAAATATATTATAATGTTCTTTTTTGGAATTATGGTTATATGTCTGATAACGTGGGTAGTTGCATCTAAGGCGTTTTCAAGGTTTGTAGTAAAGGATATAACTGCACTCAGGGACAATATGCTGTCTGTTGAAAATGGCAATTTAGAGATTATGGTAGAAAGTGATTCTAAAGATGAGATTGGAAGCCTTGTAAGAAGCTTTGGAAATATGCTTGCGGAGATCAAGCGTCTTATACATGAGGTATATGAAAGTAAGCTTGCACAGAAAAAGTATGAGATGACTGCTCTTCAGGCGCAGATAAATCCTCACTTTTTATATAATTCATTGTCACTTATAAACTGGAAGGCTATTGAGGCGGGGCAGCAGGATATAAGTAAGCTTACACTTGCCCTGTCTACATTTTACAGAACCTCACTTAACAGGGGCAGCAATATATTAACTATAGAAAAAGAACTTGAAAATATGAAGTCGTATCTGGAAATACAGAAATTCATGCACGAAGATGAATTTGATGTAATAATGGATATCGATGATGACATACTTCAATACAATACGTTAAACCTTATGCTACAGCCTCTTGTTGAGAATGCAATAGAGCATGGTGTGTCGTTGAAGGAAGATGGAAGAGGTTATATCAAGATAATAGGACGAAAAGATGAAAGCAAGGGACAGATATATCTTATAGTTGAGGATAACGGTATAGGTATAGAACCGGAACTTCTTGAGTCTATACTGGAATTTAAAACAAGAGGTTATGGTGTCCGTAATGTCAACCAGCGAATTAAGCTTTACTATGGAGAGGAATATAGCCTCAGAATAGAAAGTACAGTTGGTGAAGGAACAAAATGCACAGTCTGCATACCAATGACAAAGGAGAATAAGAATGAAAAGAATTAGCAGTTTTTATACAAATTTTATGAGCAGTATACTGGATTAGACTCATAAAATGGTGCGCAATGGCGCAACCGATTGCAGATATTGAAAAATAAAGGAAGCATAAAAATGGCAATCTAAGACGATTGATATGTTTCTAAGAAATCTTATATTTACCATAAATGCTATTGATAATATAATTTGATTGTTGAAAGAAATAGTCATAATTACCTGATAAGATCAGGGTGTCAAAATACCTAATCAATTATATTATCAATAACAATATAGAAGATTAGGGGGAAGAATTATGATTAAAAAAGCCGTCTGCGCATTGTTATGTGTGGCAGTTATTTCAACATTAGTTACAGGATGCAGAAGTTCAGAAAAAGGATCATCCAATACACCGGATGGTTCAGCAAAATCGCTTAATGCAATATATACGAAACCGCCTGTTACTGATGAAACCATCGAGCTTGCGTTGTGGGGAGCTGAAGGTGACCAGAAGATATTAAAAGAAGCTGTAAAGGGATTTGAAGAAGAAAATCCTAAACAAAAATTTGATATAAAGATTGGAGCGCAGTCAGAGTCCAAAGCAAAGGATGAAGTCCTTAAGGACATAGAGTCTGCCGCAGATGTTTATTCATTTGCTGATGACCAGATAAATTCTCTTGTGGAGGCAGGAGCACTTCAGCCTATATATGATGAGAATATAATTGAAGAAAATACACAGGGTTCTGTAGAGGCATCTACGATAGATGGTGTGTTGTATGCATATCCATATACAGCGGATAATGGTTACTTCATGTATTACAATAAGAAATATTTTTCAGAAGACGACGTTAAGACATTGGATGGTATGCTTAGAATAGCAGAAAAGGCGGGTAAGACTATAGCAATGGACTGGTCATCAGCCTGGTACATATATTCATTTTTTGGAGGTGCCGGTCTTGAAGCATCACTTTGCAACGATGGAAAGAACATGCAGTGTAACTGGAATGCAACAGATACTGAGATAAAAGGTGTCGATGTGGCACAGGCTATGCTTGATATTTCAGCCAGCAAAAGCTTTAAAAGCCTTGAGGACAAAGATATACAGAAGGGATTTAAAGACGGTTCCGTCATTGCCGGTGTTGACGGAACATGGGCATCTACAAAGACTGAAAAAGCATGGGGAAAAGATTATGGAGCATGTAAACTTCCTACATATACATGTGCCGGAAAACAGATTCAGATGGCTTCATTTGCAGGATATAAGCTGATGGGAGTAAATCCATATTCTAAAAATGTCGGCTGGGCATTAGAACTTGCAAAATGGATTACCAATGAAAAAAATCAGACTAAGCATTTTGTAAAAACAGGAATTGGTCCATCAAATATAGCAGCGGCTTCAGATGATGCTGTTAGAAATTCATCAACTATAAACGCTCTTATTGAACAGGCTGATTATGCCAATATTCAAAGAGTAGGTGAAAATTTTTGGGAACCGGTTGCAGCATTTGGTAAAGTTATGGCAAATGGAAATGAAGATGGAATAGATCTTCAGAAATTACTTGATCAGATGGTCAAAGAGGTAACAGTGACTGTAGAATAACGATGAAAATAATCAGTCAGGGGAATTAGTATGACTGAATATATAATAAAACAAAAGGAGGATAATATGGAAAACAAATTTATTCTTAATCTCATCCACCGTCCGGAGATGGTGCCTGAGTATGCTGAGAAAGTTACCGGACAGGGTAAGGCAGAAGATATTGGAAGAAAGGCTCTTCTTACAGAGTCATTGGACATATTTAAGACTCAGCAGGAGATAGCTCACAAAAATGGTCTTAAAACAACAATTCAGATGACATATGCAAGTCTTTTCAATGATGAGGCAGTATCACTTGCGAAAGAACACCATGAGAAGTATGGTGATGAGATAGCACTTTCTCTTCTTGGACTTCCTTGTAACGAATTTAGAGAGAAATACAAAACAAAAGACTTCTGTATATGGATGTTTAGCATGGAAGACAAAAAGTCTATCGTAAATGACGTATTTGAAAAATTCCATGACAGATTTGGATTTTATCCTGAGTCAACAGGTTCATATTATATGGATGCAGAACTTACTAACTACATCAAAGAAAAGTATCCAATGGTAAAATGTGCAGTTGCAACATGTTGGGAAGAAGGTCCAAAGGCATATCATACATGTAACAATTCATGGTATACACTCTTTGATGGCGGTCCATGGGCTCCTTGGATTCCTTCAAAGCAGAATACACATGCTCCTGCAGCCAATGAAGCAGAGGATAGTGGTATAGTTGCTATTCCTCATCTTTCAAGAGACCTTATTGCCTGCTATGATGGTAATGGTTCAAACTTTGGTACACATCCACAGAACGTCCTTCGTGGTATGATTTATGATTCAGAGACATGGGAATATCCATATCTTTACAATCTTATCGATCAGTACAGAGATCTTGCAAAATACAACAATGGTTACGCATACAACATGATGTTTGTCGGACCTGGCTGGATGAACAAGATGGGAAGATGGGAAGCTCCATACGAACTTCTTAAAAAATCATATGAAGATGGTTGTGCATATTATGGAAAGCTCAAGAAAGAGGGCAAACTTGATGATATGACAATGTCAGAATTTGCTGATTATTATCGTCAGAAGAAGAGTTATACAGAGCCTGAATGTGCTCTTTGGAGAGATATCCTTTATGGTTCAGACAAGCAGCTTTTCTGGTACTGCGATCCATTTATGAGAGCTTGTGTAAACATGGATCAGGGTGGTGCAATCGTTGATCTTCGTCCATATGCGGCTAAACTCAAATGGGAAGTTGGTATTGGAACAAAGCATGTACAGGATGCATCATATCCATTCCTTATTCAGGAAAAATATCGTGCCGGTTACTTTACTCATTATGCCGGTGAAGGTACTGTAAGAAGTGCAAAGGTATGCTGGAATGGTGAAGAAGTAGATCTCTGTCTCTGCCGTACAAAAGCTCATTTCTCACAGGAAGGCAAGACACGTATTCTTACTCTTGATCCTGTTGATATCGAATTTGACGGACTTACAGTTAAACTTCAGACTGTTGAGTATTTTGAAGAGGGCAGCAGCAATATCCGTATTGAAAGAAAGATTCTTGAGATGAGCGATCCTTCACAGAAGGTTGAGATCAATGAATATATGGTAGCCTGCTATGGTACTACAGAATATCCTGAGGATATGACAGGTATTACTCTTAAGTGTAACGGAAGTGAAACAAAGACAATCAACTATGAATATCGTTGTCGTGAAGAGGAACTTGTTGGTGCAGAATCAGTCAGCGCAGAAATTCCTGCAATAGAGACAAAGGTAAGCATGAACTGTTCAAATAAAGAAGCAAAGGGTTATGTACGTGAGGGATATGCTTTCTCACCTATGTTTACTCTTGGTTATACAAAGACAATCGCAGATAAGGAGGTATATTCAACATGGCTCAATCTGGAAAAGGCAAATTAAATTATCGTTGTCCATCATGCTTTATGAGAGATCTCGATATAGATATGTTTTATGATAAGGACAAAAAAGAATATTATTGTATAAGATGCCAGTATAGCGGCTCTGAAAAAGATGTACTTGAAAAAAATGAAATGGTACGTTTCCGCTATTGTGCAATGGCAAAAAGATTTACAAAGTTTGATTTTGATTAAATTGTAGTGTTTTTGAAATAACAAAATGTTGGGGTCAAAAGATATTTTGTCCCTTGCATTATAAAAGATGAAGGAATGTTTTTCTGGCAGTGTGAAGCACTGTCAGAATACAGTCCTTCATTTTTTTGATGGAATAATCAGCCGCATTATGGTAAAATTATCTTGTTTTGTGAGGTGAGAATAAATGAAAAAAAAGATGTTCGCATTGCTGATAATAATGTGTATGATGCTTACAAGCTGTACAGATAATACTACGAAGGAAAATGCGGTGAAAAAAGAAAACGCAATGAAGTATGCCAGTACAACACCATATGGAAAATATCCCGAGCTTATTACATATACTCTTGGCAAGATGACAGGTGTTAATAATTCTAATATGCCGGAAGGGGATACATATGAAAATAATGCATACACAAGGTATCTGCGTGAAAAATTAAATATTCAGAATGAGGATGTGTTTGAAGTTGAGGAAAATGGAAACTATAATGAAACGGTTTCCATGGCAATATCTTCTGACAACATGCCTGATATTATGGCGGTAAAGGACTACGATACACTTCAGATGCTCGTAGAAAATGATATGATCGAGGATCTTACAGATGCCTATAAGACATGTATGGGGGACAGGATCAGGAAGATATATGAAAGTTATGGGGATAAACTTCTTGGAGATGTCACATTTAAAGGAAGAATTATGGCTTTGCCGGGAACCAATATAGAAGATGGTCCTAATTTCATATGGCTTAGAAAGGACTGGTTAGATAAACTTCATCTAAAAGAACCCAAAACAGTTGATGACATATGTAATATAGTGAGGAAATTTATAGAAAAAAATCCGGGTAACAGTTATGAAAAAGTAGGAATGGTCTGCAGTGGTGATATTGTCAGTGATAGTGGTGGACAATATCAGATGGATACGATATTTGCCGCATTTAATGCATTTCCCAAAAGGTGGATAAGAGGGACATCGGGAAAGGTTGTATATGGTTCAGTAGAACCACAGGTGAAAGAAGCACTTGGTAAAATCAGGAGTATGTATAAAGAGGGGATAATTGACAAAGATTTTATACTTCGTGGTGATAATAATATTGCAGATTTAATCATCAATGGAAAATGTGGTGCCTTTTTTGGACCATGGTGGTCATCAAATAATCCGCTTATGGCGGCAAGGCGTGAAGATCCTGAAGCTGAATGGATGCCATATCTTGTAAATACGGATGGAGATGGAAGCATAAGTTATGCAGAGCAGAAACCGAATGGATATTATATCGTTGTAAGAAAGGGGTATGAACATCCTGAAATTGCTGTTAAAATAATAAGTGTCCTGTTTGATGATTTTAAATACGGAAAAGATGAAATTTCCAAATATTATCAGTTAAATGTAGATCCAACAGCAAGACCTCTGGCAATCAATGTAGATTATAGTGATTCTCTTTTAAAATGTTATAAGTCATTATGCGATACATTTGATGGAAAAGCTTCTGTTATGGATTTGAAGCTTTTGGAAGAATCATATTATAAAAGCTGCAAAAGATACAGGGAAAGCGATGATCCGACGATTGAGGACTGGGCTGTGTATACGTCAAGGATTACAGCATGTTCTCTTATGGACAATGCAAAAAAGAATAAAGTAGAGTCTGTTTTTTATGGAGAGACACCTTCTATGAGAGATAACTGGTGGAAGCTTCAGGAAATGGAAAAAAAGGCATTTCTGGCTATCGTTACAGGTGATAAACCATTGTCATATTTTGATACCTTTGTAAAAGAATGGTATGACAAGGGTGGAAAAGATATAACAAAAGAAGTCAGAATACAGGTCAACATAAAAGAAAAAAATAGAACAAAATAAGGCGAGCTTCTGCAGAATACATATAATATGCATCTGCAGCACAAAGTCTGCTGTAAAAAAGAGGGCGGATTCCATAATCGGAAAACGTCCTCTTTTTTGATAATTAAAAGATAATTAATATTTACATCAGACATTCAAGCAGATTATCATTTGTTGGGAGATATATCTCAGGAATTTCATGATCTGCAGTACCATATGTATGTTTTGCAAAAATAGTGCAGACAGTGTCATGTGTTTCCGTTGTGTACTTAAATGATAAAATTCTTGCAAGACGATTAAAGAAAGTAGGTGATATGAAATATCCCCAATCCTCTGTATCGTTTTCATTGATAAGATTAGGTGTTATCAGGAGATCCTTGCCGGTAACGGTATTGTGAGCAGTCAGTTTGATATAGCCTGTACTATCATCTACGGAACAATGTAATTCACATAATTCATCAGCATTATCCCTGAAATTCAGATTTGATAAAAGTGCCGGCTCAATATTTGCAAATGGATCAAAGAAATCCATAATAATACGACCACTATCATGTGTAATGAGAGATATAAGTTTATCTATGCTTTCCTGGCTCATAACATCACTGTTAACGGAAGTCTTTTTTTCAAGAAGAAATTCTACCAATGCGTCTATTTCTTTCTGATTCAATAAAGAATAACTTGGGTTTAGTGTATCTTTCATAATATATACCTCCAATTTAACGTTCTTTATAAATGCTTTTCATTTTTCATAATTATACATGTTATGGCGATTTCTTTCAAGAGTTATAACAATAGTTATAAAAATATATATTCTGCCAATAATAAATAATATGATGCAGGTGGCAAAAACAGGTTAGAAATATAGAAAGGGTTAAAAAGTTTGAAACAAATAAGTAGAGGTCACCCAAGAAATAAAGGGCATAACAAATA
>CAZFFA010000082.1:0-8753 GCA_964517955.1 uncultured Jutongia sp.
CAATTTGTACAACTAAATCTTTTTTAGAATAATTACAAATATCATAAATAGCATCAATACTACAAAACCAGCAAAGTGAACATAACCTTCCTTTTCACGGTCAACAGGCTTTCCTCTTATTGCTTCAATAAGTATGAATACAAGTCTTCCACCATCAAGTGCAGGAAGTGGCAGTAAATTCATCACACCGAGGTTGGCACTTAACAGAACAGCCATATTCAGCATATTGATAAGAACTATCTTAATGCCATAGCTTTTGCTCTGATCTATAACACTTCCTACTGTATCAACTATTCCAACCGGACCTGAAATTTCCTTTGTAGATAATTTTCCTGTTATCAGTTGTCCAAGACTTGCAACTGTAGTCTCGATCCAGTATTTGACCTCAACAAAACTATATTTTATTATTTCAATAGGATTACCTGATTTTTCACTATATGCTGCGTTGAAGCCAAGTGTTTTTGTCTTGTATTTTTCCGGAGTAACATTGTAAGTGGCGGTCTTGCCATTACGTTCAACCTCGAATGAAACTGTCTTGCCATCTTTTTTAATTCCATTCATCTTTTCTCCAAGGTCTTTTACATCTTTAACTGCAACACCATTTATAGCCTTTATGATATCGCCCTTTTTTATTCCGGCTTTGGCAAATGCTTTGCCATCTGTCACATCAGAAACTTCTGCCTTTGAATTTTCTACTGATGGATATGAAAAACCAAATAAATATGTTTCATAATTTGGATCTAATTTAAAACTCTTTTCCCCGCCATCTCTCTTAACAACGATTTCAACATCTTCGCCCGTCAAAGGATGCAGCATTATATATGTTTCTATCTCTCTTCCAACAGAGATTTTATGACCATTGATACTTTTAACTTCATCACCTGTCTGAAGACCTGATGAACTAGCCGGCTGACCATCATAAATCATTCTGATTATAGGATAATCTATACCTGAATTTGCAATAATTATAACTGAAAACACAAAAGCAAGAATGAAGTTGAAAAAAGGTCCTGCAAAAATAACAGAAAATCTTGCCCATACTCCTTTACTGTTAAATGAATCTTCTGAATCATTTATCTCATCTTCTCCAACCATTGCACATGAACCACCAATAGGGAGAAGCTTCCATGAATACTTTGTAATTTCCTGCCAGTCCTCTCTCTCATCAAATACCTTTTGTGAGCACAAAAATTTGACAACAGGTCCTTTCTTTGTCTTTGCAAATGTTATAAGTCTTGGTCCCATTCCTACAGAAAACTCCGGGACGCCAACCCCATTTTTCTTTGCCAGCAAAAAATGACCAAGCTCATGTATAACTACAATTACTGTAAATATTAATAGTGCCGCTAAAATATTCATCAGTCTACCAACCTCTCTAATATTTAATATCTGCTATCTATATATTTATATACATCCTGTTCCAACTCAAGAATATTATCAAGAGAAGGATTTTCTATATTAGTATGCTTCATCATACATTCTTCTATAATATCTGCTATCTGCAGATACTTTATCTTCCTGTCAAGGAACAATGCTACAGCCTTCTCATTGGCGGCATTTAATACAGTTGGCATACTGCCGCTCATTTTTCCCGCATCATATGCAAGTTTTAATCCCTTAAACGTTTCCATATCAGGTTTTTCAAACGTAATATCTGCAAGTTTATAAAAATCAAGCCTTTCACCCTCAAGATATCTTCTCTCAGGATAGCAAAGTGCATATTGTATAGGAAGTTTCATATCAGGTGTTCCAAGTTGCGCCATGACAGCTCCATCTTTGAACTGTACCATAGAATGAATGATGCTTTGTGGCTGAATTATGACCTGAATCTGATCGAATGAAACGTCAAAAAGCCATTTGGCTTCTATCACCTCACGGCCTTTATTGACCATTGTAGATGAATCTATCGTTAACTTTCTTCCCATTGTCCAGTTTGGATGCTTATGCGCATCTTCAACCTGTATATTTTCAAGCTGCGATCTTTTTTTACCTCTAAAAGGACCGCCTGATGCTGTGAGAAGTATTTTATCAGCTTCTCTGCCATTTTCACCATTCAGACATTGGAAAATTGCCGCATGTTCACTATCTACAGGCAGCATTTTTACACCATATTCTTTTATCATAGGCATTATTATGTGACCGGCAGTTACCAAAGTTTCCTTATTGGCAAATGCTATGTCTTTACCTGCCTTTATAGCCTCTATCACCGGACGTATGCCTATCATACCGACAACTGCGGCAACTACTATATCTGCTGATTCATGCGTTGCACATTCTATCATTCCGCTCATGCCTGATACAATATCAACCTTTATATCACTAACACGTTTTTTAAGCTCAGATGCCTTATCAGCATCATAAACACACACAATATCAGGGAAAAATTCCATGATCTGTTTTTCAAGAAGATCAATATTACTTCCAGCCGCAATTGCTCTGACATGCATATCATCGTTATTGCGGACAACTTCAAGAGTCTGTGTTCCAATTGATCCTGTAGATCCAAGTATTACTATTTCTTTGCCACTCATAGACAAAACCTCACTATTTTACTAAAAATGTTACAAGATAAAATACTATTGGTGCAGTAAATATTATACTGTCAAATCTGTCAAGTATACCACCATGGCCCGGAATAAGCTTACCATAGTCCTTTATATCATGATTTCTCTTAATTGCTGAAGCTGTCAGATCACCGATCTGTGATATTATAGAAGAAGCTGCACCTATTATAGGAAGCTCCCACCATATATTTTTATCTTCAAAAAATACTACTGCAAATATAAATCCAATAAGTGCTGCGCCCAGAACTCCTCCGACACAGCCCTCGATTGTCTTATTTGGGCTTAATTTTGAAGGCATCTTATGTTTGCCTATAAGTTTTCCAACACAATAAGCACATGTATCAGATCCCCATGCTCCTATAAAGATAAGCCATACAAGTAAAATTCCATCTTCAACAAATCTTACCTTAAATACAAATGAAAGCATAGTTGTTACATATATCAGACCAAAGAAAAGCATGATCATCTGATTTGAATCATACTTTGGATATGCAATTACATAACATGCCATCATAACCATAAGTGTAAATATAAGCCACATAAGTAAATACTCATAGTAATTATCCAATATAAGAATATCAACTATTACACTGGATATGTATCCTACAACTGCGGGGAGTGTCTTCTCCATACCAACTGTACGATAAAGTTCGAAAAGACCAATCAATGAAATACCTGTTATAACCCAAAATAACGGATATCCTCCGTATACTAAAAGTGCTATTGTTATAGCCATCAAAACAATTCCGCTTTTTAATCTAGTTACAAACATCTTTAATTCTCCTTATTTTATGCCACCAAAACGGCGGTCTCTTGTCTGATAAAATTCTACAGCCTTTTCAAGCTCATCCTTATTGAAATCCGGCCAAAGAACATCCGTAAAATAAAATTCCGAATACGCAAGCTGCCACAAAAGATAATTAGAAAGTCTCTGTTCTCCACTTGTCCTTATCATTAAGTCCGGATCAGGTATGCCTTTCGTATCAAGGTGCTCTGCAATCACGTTTTCATCTATAGCATCCGGCTCAAGTTCACCATTTTTTACTTCATCTGCTATTTTTCTCACAGCACGTTTTATCTCATCGCGGCTTCCATAGTTAAGCGCAACCTGAAAATGAAGGCCTGTATTTTTTGCTGATTCACGTTCAAGTTCAACAATTCTTTCCTGAAGGTCAGCATCAAGATATGATATATCCCCAATAACTCTGACCTGCATATTATTCTTCTTACTTGTCTTAAGACAATCACTCAAATAATTGTGCAGAAGCTTCATAAGAGCATCAACTTCTTCTTTGGGTCTTGACCAGTTCTCTGTAGAGAAAGCATACATTGTCAAGTATTCGATTCCCATATTCCATGCTGCTGAACATATTTTTTCAACATTCTTACTACCGGCAGCATGTCCGGCATTACGCGGCAAAAATCTCTTTTTCGCCCATCTTCCATTGCCATCTAAAATAATGGCAACATGACGTGGGATTTTCCTCTGATTATCCGACATAGAATTCTCCATTCTGCTATTCATTACCTATTAAAATTTTACCGTTTACAGTTATAAGGGGGACAGACATTATGGTCTATCCCCTCTTAGTATGCACTTAAAGCATATATATGTTATACAGTCATGATTTCTTTTGATTTAACCTCGACCATTTTGTCAATCTTTGCTACGAAATCATCTGTCAGCTTCTGAATACTGTCTTCAGCAGTTTTCTGCTCATCTTCAGATATTTCGTTGGCTTTCTGCTGCTTCTTTACCATATCGTTAGCATCTCTTCTGATATTTCTGATAGCTACCTTTGCCTCTTCACCCTTCTTCTTTACATCTTTTACAAGATCCTTACGACGTTCCTCAGTAAGTTCTGGGAAATTAAGACGGATAACCTTGCCATCATTATTAGGTGTAAGACCTATATCTGATACAAGAATTGCCTTTTCTATATCTTTTATAAGATTTGCTTCCCAAGGCTGAATAACAAGTGTACGTGCTTCAGAAACTGATATATTGGCAACTGACTGAAGATTTGTTGGTGTTCCATAATATTCAACCATAATCTTATCAAGTATATGTGGATTGGCACGTCCGGCACGAATAGTAGTGAACTCACTTGCAAGACTATCTAGGGATTTGTTCATTTTTTCTTCAAACTGATTTAATTCAACGCTCATGATTTACCTCTTTCTATGTTATCTTCTTATGCAGTAACAAGTGTTCCCTTTGTAACACCATTAACTGTATTTACAATACTATTTTCCTCATTAAGTCCAAATATCATCATTGGCATATTGTTTTCCATGCACAATACTGCTGCGGCAAGGTCAATTACACCAAGACGTTTATTTATTACATCATCAATAGCTATCTCATCATATTTTTTAGCATCAGGATTGACAGCCGGATCAGAATCATATACACCATCAATCGACTTTGCTGAAAGAATTATGTCAGCCTCTATCTCAACTGCACGAAGAACTGTTGCTGTATCTGTTGAAAAATATGGATGACCTGTGCCTCCTGCAAAGAAAACAACCATTCCTTTTGAAAAATACTTATTGGCTCTGTCTTTAGAATAAAGCTTTGTCATTGAACCACATTCAAAAGGTGTAAGTACACTTGTTTTAATTCCTACAGAACGGAATATCTCAGATACATATATACAGTTCATAATTGTAGCAAGCATACCAATCTGGTCGGCCTTTGTCCTGTCGATATTTTCGCTTGTACGACCTCTCCAGAAATTTCCGCCACCTGTGACAATACCAACTTCAATACCATCATCAACAAGCATTTTTACCTGCTTTGCAACAGTAAGACATGTTGCCTCGTCAAATCCTGTCTTATTAGGACCGGCAAGTGCTTCTCCACTAAGTTTCAATAAAATTCTCTTATATTTTGCCATGATAATCTCCTATTCTATATTGTATGCTCTTAAAATCACATACAAAAATCTCAGAAAATATTTTATTCAAAGAACTTCTCAAGATCAACTCCAGCATAACTGAGTGAACAGTAACCATCCACCACAGCACCTGTATTAATCTGAATTGATTTAGCCTTGATATCACCCTTTACGATTGCTGTAGAATCAATTATAACAGGTCCGTCAACATCAATATTGCCCTTAACAGCACCTGCAATATAAGCAGAATCTCCAACGATATCACCTATGATAATTGTTCCAACGCCAACCCCAACCCTTACTTTGCCCTCACACTGTAAGTCACCTGTAAGCTTTGGAGTATTGACATAAATTTCAGATGCAATTACGCTTCCTGATACATTACCATTGATGTATACTTTTCCCATACATTCAATATCACCGGTAATTGTACCCATTACTTCCAAAGAACCATCAGATGAAATGCTACCTGTAATAGTAGTTTTCTCTGTAATAACAGTAACAGTACCATTTTTTCTTTCAAGTTCCATTGCTTCTCTTGCTTCTTCTCTGACTATATCATCTTCAGCACCACTGTCACTTACTGCTGCAGGCATTTCAACTGTTTTCTCTTCTGAAACAGGTTCAGCAGCAGGCACTTCAACAGTTTCTTCTGCTTTTTCTTCCTCTGGTGTTTCTTCTTCCAAGTCCGACATCTCAGGTACAGGAATTTCTTCTGCTTCATCCTCTATAATTGATGCTTCCATATCGTTAGCACCTTCTTTTTCCTCAGAATCCCCTTCAACAAGATCTTTCATAGTCTCGTCATCACCATCATCAGCAAAAATCTGACTTAACAAATCTTTGTCAACATTAGCATCATCAAAATTACCCATTATTATATCCTCCTTGGTTTCTTTATCTCTCAAGAATTATATCATCTTTTCATCTATACGTCTATAGATAAAAAACGTACATTCTCTATTCTCGTAACAGTTTCCTATTCTCTTGTAGTCACAGTCTCTCTTACTGAACATATCTTATCAGCCAGACATACGATCCACCCCTCCTTATATTTGGGCGGCATTATAGTAAGCGGAAACATATGACATTTAATAATATTCTTTTCAATAGATGTCAGTGAAAAGTCCTCCATTACATTGTTTAAAGCCGCTGTCGGGTGATAAAAGCCATGAGGCCGCTTATGGCTGTCAGATCTGTCATGCCAGTCATACAAAAAATAAGCATGAAGAAGTGCTCCCATTATCATCTCATCCCATCTTACATCAATATTATATTTTTCTGCAAGATAACAGCTTGTATATGCAACCATTATACTGTGCACATACACACTTACACTTCCATGCTGTATAAACTTTCTGCTATTTGCAAACCTCGAAGACTTTTTCACATCATTAAGCATTTTCCAAAACAACTCCTCATGTTCAAGTCTGATTTTTTTCGATGACATAATCTGCTCCGTTTCACAACCCGATAGTTTTCATGCATACAATCAACAATTATCTATTGAATTACTATACCTCTTTATTGAACTAAATTTCATCAATCATTTCTTATAAGTAATCCCCCATATCTGTTTTGGAAGAAAATATACGCCTTATCAAATAAAATCCACAAAATTTCGGCTGCTATAATACATAATATTATAATAATAGCGGGACTTTTTACAAAATTCACTTTATTATCAAATAAACTTACAGATAAAATATCAGAAAATTTTAAACCGAAAAATAATTTTATAGAAACAACAGCTATAGCAAGAAGCAGATGATATAATACAAGTTTTACTGCAAATGATATCTTTCTCAGTCTTTCCGCCTCTTTTTCATTGCCTTCCCTATATAATTTTTCTAATCTTTCACGAAATATTTCTGCTGCCACTATATATACGGAAAACCCCAAAAATGTAAAACAATACAATTTATTTGGTGCAAGAATCAGTCCCAAGATAAAGGTTCCGATTGTAAACAGAATTGATATTTTTACAGAAAACTTCCGTTGCACCAATCCACATATAAATGATGAAGCGGCAAGTAAAAACAATGAACTTGATTCAATCACTGATGCCAATATTATAAGTATAACGCCTATTGCCATCATGATTCCACTCCATGCAATCTCCTTAGATTTTATATGCAACTGCATAAATCTCCTCCCAAACACTCACAAAGACTGTCTGCAATCCATAAATCACAGCAGAAGTTACCTGTTCCACAATCACTTCCGTTGTTATAACCACGTCCATAACCATTTCCATAGTTTTGATAACTCTGTCTGTTATACTGATTATATGATCCCTGATTTCCCTGTTGATAACCCTGCTGGTAATTCGGACCGCTCTGCTGGTACCCCTGGCTTCCCTGCTGATAACCCTGCTGGTATCCCTGACCACCTGCCGCTCTTGCATCCATGATAGCGGAATAAGCTTCCTGAACTTCTTTGAATTTTTCTTCTGCCAGTTCAGAAAGCGGATTGTCAACATACGAATCCGGATGGTACTTTCTGCTTAACTCTCTATATGCTCTTTTTACTTCATCATCTGTTGCACTTGGAGATATTCCAAGAACACTATATGGATCTGTCATTTATTTTCCTCCATCTTTTCCTTCTGTATTTTGTCATAGCAATTCCAAACACCTGCATAAATTATATTTCTCAATATATCAAGATGTTCTATACATGGCAGTTGTTCAAATGCTGCTCCTGCAAGAGACATTTCATTATAAAGCATTTCCCTTACATATTCTTCATAATCATCTCTGCCGCAGATTTTTTTAAATGGATTGAACCTTTCTTTCTCAACATCTTCTTTTAAATCATCATATGCATCCATAATATAAATAAACCTTCCGATATAATATCCCATATCCATAAGATACTTTTTAAACGCATCTTCCTTATATGCAAACAACTCAGCAAGCATTCTTCCAAAACAATCTGCTAGAGCTATAATATCACTTGAGTTATCTTTTTCCAATACCTCAAGTTCATTTAATGTTTTTTTAATAACATTTGCTTTGTGTTCATATTTTTTGCCTAACTCCAAACCATTCTTCTTATATATTGCCGCTCCAAGCGTTCCTTTTATAGAATGATCATCTTTTTTATCATCCAGACAATGATAATAGCTCAATATCATATTTATATCTGCACAATAATCTGTAACTTCATTGTAAATGATATCATGTTTTTTCGCCGGATGTACAATACAGCGTACTTTACTGTGGCTGCACTTTATTTCATATACTGATGTCAGTGTATTTCTATCTGTTACAGCGCAATATTCCCA
>CAZFFA010000082.1:8763-10667 GCA_964517955.1 uncultured Jutongia sp.
TCATATACTGATGTCAGAAGTATTATAAGAAATGTCATATCATAAGTAAGCGTTATCTGTCCCTTAAGACCATATTTTTCCTTAAGACGTTCACAAAGTCCGCAGTAATATGCATGATACACCTCATAATCCTTTATTTTCAGTTCAGGCTTTCTCACCTGTACATATCCAAACAAATCTTCTCCTCCTACATGAATTGCCTTTTCTGCAACAATAGCTTTATAATATCATAAAAAAATGTTATTATAAAGCCATTGTGTACAAAGCAGACAATTTGTAATAAAAATGAAAGGAAAATAACATGAAATTTGTAATACAAAGAGTTCAAAACGCCTCTTTAACTGTAGAAGGCAGAAAAATAGGTTCAATTGAAAAAGGATTTCTTATCCTTGTCGGTATAAGCGACCGGGATACAGAAGAAACCGCTGATAAGATGTTAAAAAAAGCATGTAACTTAAGAATTTTTGACGATGAGAATGACCGTATAAACTTATCACTCAAGGATATAAACGGAGAACTTCTTATCGTATCCCAATTTACACTTTATGCAAATTGCAAAAAAGGAAACCGTCCATCATTTTTTGATGCCGGAAGTCCTGAACACGCCAATAAATTGTATGAATATATCATTAAGCAGGCATCGCTGTATACTAACAAAGTAAGTCATGGTAAATTCGGTGCAGATATGAAAGTTTCACTCCTAAATGATGGTCCTTTTACCATAATACTTGATTCAGATGAGCTGTAATAGAAAAAGGATAATTCGTCAAAACATGATGAATTATCCTTTTCATATACTCACATATTTACAGGCAAATATGCCGGCTCAACCTTTACATCATAATATAAATTATATTATTCGTATATATCCATAACCTTCTCATATTCACGCTCAACAGATTTCATCTGGTCTTCAAGCATATCATACTGTCCCGCACGTATAGACGCAACAACATCTGAGCAGGCTTTAAACAAGTCTTTCATGCCAAGAGTGCTTACCATGCCTTTCATTATATGAACATTTTTAAGTACCAGATCATAGTCTTTGGAGCTAAATGCATTTCTTGCCATATCCATATGATTATCATCTTTAAATTTCATTAAAAACTTATTGTACATCTCTTCATTGCCGGCAAAATATTTCATTGCACCAAAATAATCAATTCCACTGTCAGACAGCTTCTTCCTGTCCATTCCTGCTCACCTCTTTTATAAATCAATCTCTATAGTGCTTACTTTTCCCAAATCCTCTTTAAGCTTACTATATTCATCAAGAAATGAAGGCAGCTCATCTTTTATACAATCGAGTTTCATCTCTTTGGCATATCCCTCCAGCCTTCTGGCTGTCTCAGATATATGTACTGCCCCAATCCATGCTGATGTTCCTTTAACTGAATGAATACGTATTATAAAATTCTCAACAGCTTTTTCATCCGGAAACAAGCTACAATACTTTTCAATACTGGAAATATGACCTTCAACATTTTTTCTATACTCTCCAAGAAGCATACATAACATATCAACATCTTCATGATATTTTCTTGCTTCACTCCAGTTTATTCCTTCTATCTCCGGAAGTTCATCAAAACTACTATATTCGCATTCAAACATTTTATTTACCTTCTCCAAATTATATTGATGTATTATTCAAGAACCATTCTGACCGCACCATACATACCTGCATCATTGCCAAGTTCAGCCAGCCTAAATTCTTTTCCTTTAAGAGCAAACATTACATCCTGCTCATATTTTTCTTTTATAACATCTGCAACTATCTGACCATTTTTTGAAACTCCACCGCCAATTACAAATGCCTGTGGATCAACAACAGCAGCTACATGTGAAAGTCCAAGACCAAGATATGTTGAAAATGTATCAACTATTTCACATGCAAGCTTGTCATT
>CAZFFA010000083.1:0-4407 GCA_964517955.1 uncultured Jutongia sp.
TTGGATACCTTCCGCCCCCTGCAAGTGCTGTCTGTGTGATAGTATGATGTGGTGCTCTGAACGGTCTTCGTGCAATATATGGTTTCTCCAGAGATAACAGCCCCGCAACACTATATACTTTTGATATCTCCATACGTTCATCAAAGTCCAGATCAGGCATAATACCCGGAATTCTTTTTGCTATCATCGTCTTTCCAGTTCCCGGCGGTCCGACAATCAGCATATTGTGCATTCCAGACACTGCAACTTCTACAGCTCTTTTTACAACTGCCTGACCACTTATATCAGAAAAATCACATATATCTTCTAACTTTTCATCCTGATAATCATCATGCCCCGTACTTTTATCATATTCTCCTGACTGTAGTAAATCTATTACTTCTCTAAGGGTTCTTACTCCTAAACTTTCAACTTCCTTAACTACTGCCGCCTCACGCCTGTTTTCATCAGGGACTATACAATATCTGATGCCATTCTGATAGGCTGTATATACCATAGGAAGAACTCCGTCAACTTTCTTTATCTGTCCATCCAGACTCAATTCTCCTATAAACAAAAAATCTGATAATATTTTATCAGAAACATATCCAAATGCAGCTAAAACAGCCATCGCAATTGACAGATCATAACCTGTCCCATCTTTTCTTATATCTGCCGGTGACAAATTTATGGTTATCTTTTTGGGTGGAAAGTTAAAACCACTATTTTTCAAGGCTATTCGCACACGTTCCCTTGCTTCTTTCACTTCTCCAGATAAAAAGCCAACCAGTGAAAAACATGGAAGTCCTTCTGATATATCAGCTTCAACCTGAACAAGATATCCATCTATTCCCTTTATCACCGCACAATACGACTTACTATACATAATAACTCCTTTCATCCATTCACGAAAGAAGTCCCCTCTCTATAATATATATTATCACATATGTAGTATTTAATCAAGTGTGCTAGTATAAATACAATTTGACGTGTTTCCTAAAAAAAAGGCAATGCCAGCGCATTGCCTCTGCACACCGCTATTGTATACGTAATTTCATATGAATTAAAAAAGACCATATCATTTTGTAAATGTCTCTTTACTGATAACATTATACAAAATAATACAGTCTCTCTAATCCCTTTATTTATCAAGTATCTTTTTTAATTCGTCCATAAATGTACTAACATCTTTAAACTCCCTGTATATAGATGCAAACCTTACATAAGCAACAGGATCAATCTCCTTAAGCCCGTTCATTACAAGTTCACCTATATAGCTGCTTGATATCTCCTTAACTTCAAGATTAAATACTTCAGCTTCTACCCTGTCAACAAGAGCATTCATATCATCGACAGAAATAGGTCTTTTGTGGCATGATCTGAATACACCACGTTCTATCTTTGATCTGTCATATGGTTCTCTTGTAAAATCTTTCTTTATAACAACCAGTGGAATTGTCTCAACTTTTTCATATGTCGTAAATCTCTTCTGACATTTATCACACTGTCTTCTTCTTCTTATAGATGTATTATCATCTGCCGGACGGGAATCAATAACTCTTGTATCGTCCTCTCCACAAAATGGACATTTCATAAGATTTCCACCTTTCTCATCTGTTAAGACCAGGGTGTTAAAATTAACTCCTTAATCCCCATGTGTATATTATAATAAAAGTATGATAAATTGCAAGCAAAAGGTAACAGTTTATTCCCAGTTACATTTATGAAGGCATTTTTCCCTGTTGATCTCCACAAGTATTACATCTGATCCAATTCTTTGTATACATTCATATGGAACTATATATTCATGATCCCTTCCAAGAATACCCAGTATCTTACATGGTCCTGGAATTATGATGCTGCAGATTCGACCTGTTTTTACTTCAAAATCCACATCGCATACATTTCCCAGCCGCTCACCATCGCATGTATTGATAACCTCCTTCTCACGAAGCTCACATATACGCATAAGCCACCCCCATACATATTTTGTCTACACCAGAACATAATTTTCTAATCGGCATACGCTGCCTTTTATACCAGATAATGTTTCATAGAACGCAGAGCCTTCTTTTCAAGTCTGCTTACCTGCGCCTGGGATATATTGATTTCGTCAGCAACTTCCATCTGTGTTTTTCCTTCAAAATATCTCATTTTTATTATATCATGTTCACGACTGGTAAGATGATCTATCGCTGCTTTTAATGATATTTCTTCTATCCAGCTGTCTTCACGATTTTTTTTGTCACTTATCTGATCCATAATATATAATGTATCTCCGCTCTCAGCATATACAGGTTCATATAATGATACCGGACTTTGTATTGCATCTAAAGCAAATACCACCTCCTCAGGAGCAGCATTTATTTCTTTTGCAACATCTTCTATCGTAGGTTCTTTATCAGACTTTTTCATCATGGATTCTTTTGCATAAATCGCTTTATATGCAGTATCTCTTATCGAACGACTGACTCTGATACTATTGTTATCGCGTAAATATCTCCGTATCTCACCTATTATCATAGGGACAGCATAAGTGCTGAACTTAACATTCATTGTAATATCAAAATTATCTATAGCTTTCATAAGTCCAATACAGCCAATCTGAAAAAGATCATCTATGTTCTCACCTGAATTTGAAAACCTTTGTATTATACTTAATACCAGTCTCAGATTGCCTCTTATAAATGTTTCCCTCGCACTCTTATCTCCCCCACGTATCTTTTCAAACAATCTGCTCTTTTCTTCATCAGTAAGGAGTGGTAACTTTGCCGTATTTACACCGCATATCTCAACTTTATACATTGCCTTAATTCTCCTTTAAATAGTTAAAGCTTATATAAAGTAGGATTTACCAATTACTGAAAAGTTATTCCATTTTCATAATCTCCTTCTTCAATCTTCTCATTATCTTTTTCTCAAGTCTCGATATGTAAGACTGGGATATCCCCATCATATCCGCAACTTCCTTCTGTGTCCTTTCTACACCGTCTTTTGTATTGATTCCAAATCTCATTTCTATTATATGTCTTTCCCTGTCATTTAATTTATCAAGTGCCATATATAAAAGCCTTTTGTCAACTTCATCCTCAATATCTTTAGATATAATATTTTCATCTGTGCCCAGGATATCAGAAAGCAGCAGCTCATTGCCATCCCAGTCAACATTTAATGGTTCATCTATTGATACTTCAAATTTAATTTTATTGTTTCTTCTAAGATACATAAGAATTTCATTTTCTATACAACGTGATGCGTATGTAGCCAGTTTTATATTTTTTAACGGATTAAAAGTATTTATCGCCTTTATTAAGCCTATAGTTCCTATAGATATCAAATCTTCCACACCAATCCCTGTGTTGTCAAACTTCTTGGCAATATATACTACAAGTCTTAAATTATGTTCAATCAGACTGCTCCTTGCACTCTGATCTTCGCTGCCCCCAAGCTTATCAAGTATCTCCTTCTCTTCTTCAACACTAAAAGGTGCCGGAAGAATTTCTGCACCTCCTATATAATGTATATCTCCACCTTTATGTGGCCAGAACAGACCTCTAAATTCAGGCATCATTCTAAACTGAAATCTGTTTGACATAGATATCTTAACCATTGTGTCCTCCTTCTGCCAAACGGCTAATTATGTAATATTAAGAATCATTTGTATATCTTTGTCTGTGCATAATTCATCGCTTACGGCAGCAAGAAAATCTCTTCTTATATCCCTATCACCTATTTTCATAAAATCAAGACGATATGCATTTAAAAGTCCGTCACCACCTATTGAATGATATGGTATAAGAACAGCATTCTTCTCATAAAGCCGGGCTTTCTTTGCAAATTCTTTGGATATAATCATAACCGGTTCTCCTGTATAAGGACTTATCAGATGATTTCCTGTATCATAAAGAACTTTTATATTATATCTTCTGCCACGGTCTACAAGCAGTGCATAATCTACACTTTTCCGCCTCATCTCATCCTTAAGCATGTTATTTCGCAGACAACGAAACACTATTGCAAGAATAAATATTCCTGCAACAATCATCAGAAGTGACATATGACTATGTTTTATGAAGATTCCCATCAAAATATTCCTAATCATCATTAAAAAACCGGCTGTTATAAATATTACCTCCATACAATAGAATATCTGCCTGATATATACCCTTATACTATACGGTCTGTATGCCATATACAGCATGATAATAAGCTCTGCAAAAGATAAAACTGCCGCCTGCCTGCCAAATACCATATGACTATAATATGTATAAATAAGGGATATTGTGGAACATAACGCCGAAACGACACACCATCTAAACCTCCTATAGGGAGTCTGACTTAAATATGCCGTCATATTCAATATGAAAAGGTTGATTATAAAGTTAAGAATCCAGTATAAATCTGCATAAAAACAGATTTTCATAGTCT
>CAZFFA010000083.1:4417-10411 GCA_964517955.1 uncultured Jutongia sp.
ACGTCCATAATCGCACAATTTTAAATCAACGAATATAAATACATATAAAAAAGAAGTCATGTTCTGCCTTTCGACAGATCACGACTTCTTTTGTTCATTATATAAGATACTATTAAAGTGCTTACTGCTGTAAAGATGTAGATGAATATAATCTTGCACCGCTTGTGCTAAGAACGATTCCATCATCATCAATAAACTGAGCCACAAATGCATTTGGTATATCCTGTGGTTCTATTTCTTCTTCTTTGGCATCCTGAAGAGTTATCACATCTTCAGAATCATCATATTCTATATTTTCTTTATTTATCCTGATGGTTTTGCTATCTATCCACTCACCTTCCAGATCATCACCATTAAATAGAATATGAGTGTATTTTGTAAAACCATTTCCTTTTACAATATATCCTTCTTTATCTTTTTTGACATCATATATGCTCACTTTATCCGTTCCCATAACAATATCACTTGCTTCAAAAGGATTTACCCCATCATAAGCATAATTTTCTCCATATAATAGATCATATTCAAGAGAAGCAAGATCAGTTAAATAACTTTCACTATTCCAATCTGTCTGCTGCTGGTATTTTGTTATGAGTCCGTCATGAATTCCAATTTTATTCAATACATCAGGATAGAGCTGATATGAAGTCATATCTTTATCCTCTTTCTTCAAACCATAATTGTTCCATATAACATACTGCGTCTGATAAAGACTTCCATTGCTTAATTCATCTTCTGTAATGTTAAGACTTGGAAGGTGATCTCCATATAATACTAATACAGTCTTTTCTTTGCGTTTTTCCAGCTTATCAATAAGATTTCCTATCATCTTATCAACTTCAGAAATTTCATTGACGTAATAGCTATACTGGGATTCCATCCCCTCTGGCGCACCTGTGACTTTAATTTCCTGTTCATTATCTAAATCTACATCATATTTACCATGGCTCTGAACAGTTATTCCAAAAGTAAAGTCTGCTCCTTCAGTTGAATCCAGTGTTTTTATTATCTCATCTGCCATAATATCATCATTGGACCAGCCATTTGGATTTTTGGTGATGCCATTCATATATTCCATAGATGTAAAACTGTCAAATCCAAGACTGCTAAACACCTTATTTCGACCATAAAATGTAGCTTCATTATTGTGTACGCTATGAGAAGCATATCCAAGCTTTGCAAGATCATTGCAGATGCTTTCAGATGTTTTGCTTTTGAGACCTGTCTTATACGGATACTCACATACCCCAAAATCATGCTGTCTCATTCCTGTAAGCACTTCAAATTCTGTATTTACAGTACCTGCACCTACCGTTGGAACAGTCAGCAGACCACTTGAATAATTCTTCTCAAGTGAATGAAATACCGGAAGCGGATCTTTTGAAAACTTAAGTTCCTTTACATAATCAACATCAAAGAATGACTCTAACTGTATCATAATGATATTGGGTTTATCACCTGTAAAATCCTTTTTTGTTTTAAGTCTGTCAGTTATTTTTTTAATGCTTTCCTCGCTATAGTCATCCGGTTTTTTTATACCTGTATCTATTATGCTATTTGCAAAACAATATACAAAACCATAATTTTCATATGCTTCTGATATATTGGTATAATTGGTTGCAAGTGCCTGAACAGAATTACTTGAACCCTTTATATAAATAATAGCACATGTAAGGATAACAACAGAAACTGCTGACCATATAAATCTTTTATGATTCCATCTTCTATGATATGGTGCTTTCCTATATAACATTATTATGCTAAAAACAATAACTATAACTGCTACTATTATCATGGCAATATTAAGAGCACTCAGATAATGACCTGATACACTTATCGCACTTTTAATCAATGTAAAATCCACTGCCGAAAAAGGCGTGACTCTGAATTGAAGTATTATAAAATTGGCAACTCCAAACAAAAGCCACACTGTAGCAATAGAAACAAATGCAAATATTTCGTGCTTAAAAAAAGAAGCTGCCGCCAGTGTAAGCATGATTATCATTGTATTGAACATAAATAATAGTGGTCTATTAAACATATAGCCAAAACCATCTATAACTGATTTACGATTAAGTGATTCTATTATAATCTCCAATACAAATGGAGTTATAATATATGGTGTCAGATGTTTTAAATACTTTCTTATATTTAACTGCATAATTAACTCCCCTTATCTAAAAAAAGTGGCACAAAGTCTGACAAATATCAAGCCTATTATACCACCTTTTTATATTTTGAAAAGTATTAAAAAGTTAAGTTTTTATTAACTGTAACAGTTCATCCTTTTATCTCTGTCATTCATAAAACCTGACAGCAGGCTGTCAGCCGCTGCGATGCAGCTAATGTTTTATTTCATATCAGAAATGAAAGGCTATTCAGCTATGTATATTTAATCAATAATATAATGAGCAAGCTCAAATATATTGATTAAATATACATAGCTGAACTGTTACAATTTACTCCGTCATATTTTTATAAATTCTTGCAACTTTGTCGACCGGCCCATGTGCAACGAGTCTTCCACTGTCAAGTATGATCGCTTTGTCACAAAGTCTTTGCACCTGATCGAGTGAATGTGATACGAAAAGCACTGTTACTCCGCTGTCAAACATGCTCATAACTTTATTTTCGCTTTTTGCCCTGAATTTTTTGTCACCTACTGACAAAACTTCATCGAGTATAAGAATATCAGGCTGCACAACTGTTGCTATCGAAAAGCCAAGTCTTGATTTCATTCCTGATGAATAATTTTTAATCGGTACTTCAATAAACTCACCAAGACCTGAAAAGTCAACTATTTCATCAAACTTCTCATCTAAAAATTCTTTTGAGAAACCTAGTACCGCACCATACAGATATATATTCTCTCTTCCTGTATACTCTGGACTGAAACCGGCTCCCAATTCCAGAAGAGGTGCTATAACCCCTCTTGTTTTTACTTCACCAACGGAAGGCTTTAAAACTCCTGATACAACCTTTAAAAGGGTACTCTTACCTGAACCATTAAGACCAAGCACTCCGAGTCTCTCACCTTTTTTTATATCAAAATTAATATCTTTAAGAGCCCAGAACTCATTATACTTAAGATCACGTTTAATGAACTTAATCATATATTCTTTAAGATTATCTACGCGCTCATGATTGAGATTAAATCTCATTCCAACGTTTTCCACACTTATTGCTACGTTATCTTTCAAAACAGCCTCCTATATTATACATACAATATGAACTTATCCTGCTTCTTGTAAAACATTAACGCACCTATAATAAGACACACAACTGCCATAATAGATGCATTTACAGTATATGTCACATTCATTGGCTTTGCATACAATATCGCATTTCTAAAGTTTGAAATACACATATATACAGGATTTATCTTAAATATCCATCCATTGCCTGTATTGATTATCCTTTCTGGGAAGTAGAATATAGCTGATGCATACATAATAAGCATAGTAAATACAGACCAGATATATTCTATATCTCTGAAAAATACATGAAGTGTCGCAAGTATCAAACTGACCCCAAGTGACAGCACTAGCAGTATCAAAAGAGGTACAACAGCCTGAACAACATACCATGTAACATGTACCTGAAGAACCAGTCCTACACCGACAAGAACAATAAGTGATATAAGAAATGTAACAAAATTAGATGCAACTGTCGCTATAACATATATATATTTTGGAACGTACACTTTTTTTATCATTGCTGCATTGCCGCTGACGGCCTTCAGACCAGATTTTGTTGAAGACTGGAAGAACGAATACAAAAGGCGACCACAAAGAATATATACAGGATATGTTCTGTCGTCCTTACCAAAAAAAGTACCAAACACAAGTGTAAGTACAATCATTGTAAGAAGCGGCTCTACCAACGTCCATAGGATTCCAAGATAAGATCTTCTGTACTTTAGCTTAATATTTTTCTTGACTAATTCAAACAATAAATACTTATATCTTACAAAATTTTTTACATATTTCTTTATATCCATAGTTACCCCGTTTAAATAATATGATGTTGGGGTCAAAACCATAAATAAATTTGCCCCTATTCCTATAGTACCTTGAAAAATTCATATTTTGTAGTATATCGCCGAACTTTTTAGGATATATGCTAGATATTCCCTTTCTTGTTTTATGCAAGTATCGGATTTTGGGCATAGTTTCCCAGACCCTTCATATAATTGAAGAGTTTTCGAAAATTCAACGCTGCTATTTTGGAACCGAAAAAGAACTTGCCACGCTGTTTTCCACGAGGCATCTTTTCCAAATGGTAATTCTTACGTATATTTGACGGAATCGTTTCCACTCCATTACGAAGTCTTGCATAGTTTTTGAATTCTTCGCTACTCATGTTCCGCTGGATTTTTGCACGTTCATGTGCTGCTTTGGATGTTACTATTTTTGCAACCCTCTTAAAAAGCTTCGGCTTGCATTGGTCCTTATACGGACAGTGGGCACACTGCTCATGTAGAAAGGAAACAGCACACTGATTGCTTTGTTTCATATAAGAACAGCTTTTCGGTGCATGACCGGCTGGACATCTGAGGACTTTTGTTCCTTCTTCGTTGAATTCAAAATCAGCAAGGATATCCGGTGTCGGTTTTCCTGTCAGGCTTGTGGTAATCAGTTCTACGTTTTTATCAGCTGCAAGTTGTGTGTTTTCTGTTCCGCTGTATGCTCCATCTGCGACTATAACAGTCCGTTCTTCCTGTTTACTCATCTGCTCAAGGTGCTCCTGGATAAACCGGCTGTCACTATGGTTGTTCTGCTCATACTGGTACTCTGTTACAAGCGAACCATTGACGCCTACAGATTCTTCAAGATTGGCAGTATATCCCCGATGTTCCTTTCCTGCCTTGCTTCGGAATGTAGCTTCCGGATCAGAAGGGTTCTGCATCATGGATGATTTCATGCCGCCGTCTTCTTTTGTGCGGAGTCTGCGTTTTTCATTTTCAACAACGGTCTGTTCTGCCAGACATCTGACAAAAAGATCATATTCTGTTGAATCATTGTAATCAGACTCACACAAGGAAAGGAGTTTATCTGCATCCGTTAAGAGCTGCTTCGTGCGCTCATCTGCATCAGTACTGCGCTGATGATAAATGACTCTGTTAAAATCGTTAGGATCGATATAGTGTTTTAAATCTTCAGGCAGAGCGGAATCATTGATTTTATTCACATACATCGCCAGCTTTGCGATGCAGGTGTATATGAGTTCCATTCGACTAAGTTTGCGGATGTTAGATTCAATCATCATGGAATCCATACGTCTGACTTTACCGCTGATTCCCATCAGTTTTGCAATGGAAGCACTTAAATCTTTCACACAGTCGTGGTAGAGGTCCTTGCCGTGAAGTGTTTCATAATCATAACACCGCTTACGGAAACGGCTCAATGTCTTGTCACTCAAAGGCTGTTCTTCAAAACTTGTTGTGTGCAGTGCGTACTGAATCCGAAAATCCAGCATAAGATTTTCAACCATCTCATCATCGGAATAATCAAAAAGCTCTTTGATAATGAGCGCACCAACAATCACGTTGACCGGAGTATTCGGTTTGGATGCCTTATCACTGTATAGGACAGAAAAACGCTTTTCATCAATAACAGGAAATATTTCATCGGCAAAGACTTTTGCCCAGGATTTTTCCAGTGCTTTTTGTTCTCTGGCAGTTAAGCCGGAAAAACTATCTGTAAATGATATTTGCTGGTAAGCATTTTCTTTGAATGACATAGAGATTACCTTCTTTCCTAAGAGCTATCTCTATTATACAGCAAATAAACCATTTTGGCTTGTATTTACTACAAAATATATGAACTTTTCAAGGTACTATAAGGGAGCTTTTGACCCCGACATCATAATATAAAATAATGACTAAATACTTGTGACATTATATCATACCTAAGTAAAAAGTCAACTCGGGCATTTTTTGAATCAATTTCGCTGTCTGTTTTTTTGATACGTATGATGCATAAATGATATAAG
>CAZFFA010000084.1:0-10340 GCA_964517955.1 uncultured Jutongia sp.
AATTCATATAATACAATTTTCTGACAATTATACTTCCAGTAATAAAATGCTCCTTTCAGAAGTAATTTTGAAAGCATTTACGGATTGGCTATGCAGTAACCAGAAACTCACTTATCCTAATTCAATTATGGTTGTATTAGATGAGGTACAAAATTTAAAAATAGATGAAACAAGTCCATTATACAAATTACTTCGTCAAGGCAGAGGACATGGTTGTATTACTGTTACTGCAACCCAATCTTTAAAAGGGTTGAAATCATTGGATTTATTTCTAGGAGCTAGTTACCAATTCTTCTTTAGACTAGATCCTAAAAGCAAAGGAACTCTTGAATATTATGTTAATCGACATGCATTTCCAAATGATTTTAAAGATAAGGGCTATTTAAATCAAGTATGTCAATTAGGACAGCACCAATTCATTGCAAAAGGAATATGGAATAAAGATAAGATTGACCGTACCTTTTTAATTGATAACTCTACATTAATGAATTAACTTTATTACAGAACCTTTGTTTCTCCCTGAACACATTATAGTTCAGGGATTTTTTATTTACACTTTATAAAAAGCACTTGACAATGTATATACAAACGATTATATAATATACTATATAAGAAAGGAGTTGGTAGTATGACACAGGTAAATTTTAGAATTGAAGATGAACTAAAAGCAAATGCAGAATCTGCGTTAAAGGATATGGGATTAAACATGTCAACAGCTATTACTATGTTCCTCGTAAAAGTAGCCAGAGAACGACGCATTCCATTTGAAATATCTGCTGATCCATTTTATAGTACAGATAATATTACTGAACTCGAAAAACGTGTACAGAGTATTAAAGATGGAACTACTACATTAAAAGAGCATGATTTAATAGAGGATAATGACTAATGAAAAAAATATGGCATGATAAAGCTTGGGAAGAGTATCTTTATTGGCAAACTCAAGATAAAAAAACTTTAAAAAGGATCAATAAACTTCTTGTTGATATTGACCGAAATGGATATAATTGCATCGGTAAGCCAGAACCACTAAAAGGAACTTTGTCAGGCTATTGGAGCGTCAGAATAGACGAAACCAATCGAATAGTATTTCGCATTAATGAGAACATGTTAGAAATCATCCAGTGCGGTACACATTATGGAGATAAATAATATATTACGGTAATCAGATATTATAATATCATAAAAATTGCTTACTACTTATCATTATAATTTATATCCTATACCCAAAAATATTATCTCAACAAGGGAATATTTGGTTTATAAAATGACACTCCCCCATCTCAAAAAAATTTTTCAAGAAAAAACACTCATTTTTACTATAAAATGAGTGTTTTTTGCTGCATTTTTGTTTTTAAGATGGGCAGATATCTTTTGAGTTGGAGTTTTTAGTCGTTTAGTACACTAACAGCATCCGTACACTGTTCATCCAATACATGAATATAAATATTATATGTAGTAGATATATCAGCATGACCTAACAATGTACTTACAATTTTAATATCTACACCTTTCTTAATAAGCTCTGAACCAAAACTATGTCTAAGATCATGTACTGATGCATCCTGCACTTCACAATTTGCTCTCTTTAACATTGACTTCAATGTCCTATTAACATTTCTCCTATTAACAGGTGTTCCATTTTCTGATACAAAAACCAAATCATTCTTGTCATGTGGATATTTATTATAAAAATATTTTAATATTTCAATAGCTATATCTGTTAGTGGTATATGCCTTTCACTCGCTTTTCTCTTGGTTGTTGTATTATCCAACACATATTTTTTGTCAATAGACGTATCCCTATTTTTTATAATAGGGCTATTCTCTACAATAAAAATCTTTTTATTTTCTAAATCAACATTCTTCCACTTCAATGCTGTTAATTCTCCGAATCGCAAACCTGTCTGTAATAAAAATACAACATCCTTTGCATTGTTACCATACATTAGAACTCCATTGCTAAACTTTTTATCCGCCTCTTCTTCGAGTTTCTTTCTATCCGCCGTAGCTATAAAAACATGTTCTCTTGTAGCCACAACAATATTGTTATCACTTGGTACAATAATATCTTCTGAAGGATCAATTGAAATAATTCCTTCTTTTTTGGCATATTTAAATATCTGGCGTAATAACGCTTTATTTTTTCTAATACTGCTTTTAGGCAAATAATCAGCCCAGCCATCAACAAACTTCTGAATTTGCTTATTTGTAACATTTAATATCTGAGCATTTCCTAAATCCTGCACACTTTCTTTTGCTGTACCAAGTATGTCATTTACAAAATACTCATATCCATCATATGTGGATGCCTTTACATGTTTCTTTTTACTATCAAGCCAATCCAATGCCACCTGATACACAGTTGTTTTTTTATCATTCAAATTTGTTTTTTGCCCTTTTTTCCACTGTTCATATTTAGTTTTACACTCTTTTTCTGTCTTGCCAGTAAACGTCTTACCTTCAACACGAAATCTCTTATATATTTTACCCTTTGAAGTCATTTCTCCCCAGCTGCCCTCACCATTTCTTCTCTTACTCATAAATACATACTCCTTTTCTTTAAATTTATATTGTACTGGTATATGCATATTTATATGAACAACTTTACTTAAGATATCCTTTTAAAAGTTTTCCAAATAGTTTTCCAAACTAGAACAGAAAATTTATGTAAAATTCCTTTTTTCCCGACCAAACCGACCAATCAGAAAACACCCCAAAACGCACGAAAAGCCTTGAAAACACTAGGCTTTCAAAGCTTTTCTTCATAAGCTGAAAATGGGACTTGAACCCACGACCCCTTCATTACGAGTGAAGTGCTCTACCAACTGAGCTATTTCAGCAATTACCTATATATTTTATCCCAATTCTTCCAAGTGGTCAAGACCCTTTTAGTAATTTCAGTTCATCTTCAGTAAGTATTCTGTATTCTCCAAGTGCAAGATTTTCATCAAGAACAAGCTCCCCCATCGAAAGACGTTTTAAATACACAACAGGCTTTCCTATTTTATTCATCATACGTTTCACCTGATGATATCTTCCCTCATGTATCGTAAGACAAAGCGAAGTAAAGCCACCGGATATATCTTCACTGCAAAACTCTTTGGAAGCCTTTATCTTATCATGATATTTGCCTATATCATCCCATCTTTTATATGAAATATCCGATACCTTGGCAGGTAATGTTGTTTTTTCATCACCTATATCAACTCCCGATTCAAGTATATCAACATCTTCCTCTGTAACTTCTCCCTTTGTCAACAAAAAATACTTTTTGTCAACATGATGTTTTGGAGATAGAAGTCTGTGTGATAACTCACCATCATTTGTTATAAGAAGCAGACCTTCTGTATCAATATCAAGTCTTCCAACCGGAAAAAGATCATTACGGCTACTATCATCTATCAAATCAATAACTGTTTGATGCTCTTTGTCTGTTGTAGCAGAAACATATCCTGCCGGTTTATTCAGCATAAAATATTCATATTCTGTATAACTTATGATATTCCCATCTACACAGACAATATCTTTTGATATATCAACTTTCTGCTCCGGCTTTTTTACAGTTTCATCATTCAATGTAACTCTGCCTGTGCGTATTATTTTTTTAACCTCACTTCTTGTTCCTACTGACATCTCTGCCAGATATTTATCCAATCTTATCAAAATTTCCTCCGAATCACACTTTCCCATCAAACTAAATAGAACTGCTGCAAAATGAAATTTAATCACAATATATCGCATGTTTTTATATCCTGCTCATACTGTAATTATTTTGCAACAGTTCACTTGTAAAGTTCTATGACTTTATTTTAATACAAAATACAATTATAAGTTATTGTACATTTCCTGATACTTAAGGGCAGAACTCTTCCATGAAAAATCCTGTGCCATGCCTCTGTCAATAATTTTATTCCACTCACGTTTATGATTGTAGAATACATCTTTGGCATATCTTATAGTATTAAGCATCTCATGTGCATTGTAGTTGGCAAATGAGAAGCCTGTACCTGTTCCTTCATATTCATTGTATGGCTGAACTGTATCTTTAAGACCACCTGTCTCACGTACAATTGGAACAGTGCCATAGCGTAAACTCATAAGCTGGCTAAGACCACATGGCTCAAAAAGTGAAGGCATAAGGAATGCATCACAGGCTGCATAAATCTTATGTGAACGCTCATTTGAGTAGAATATATTGGCTGATACTCTGTCTCTGTATTTCCATTCAAAATGTCTGAAAAGATGCTCATACTTTTCTTCACCTGTTCCAAGAACTACAAGCTGTGTATCTTCAGCACATATTTCCTCAATTACATAGTCTACGAGATCAAGACCTTTCTGGTCTGTAAGTCTTGATACAATACCGATCATAAATTTCTTATCGTCTTCTCTAAGACCAAGTTCCTTCTGAAGACCTCTCTTATTCTTGATTTTTTCTTTTCTAAAGGTCTTTGCTGTATAGTTCTTATAAATAAGCGGATCAGTCTCAGGATTGTACTCATCATAATCAAGACCATTGACAATACCAATAAGAGAATTACTTCTTGCTCTCATAAGACCATCAAGCTTTTCTCCATAAAATGGCATCTTGATCTCTTCTGCATAAGAATCACTTACTGTTGTTACCATGTCTGCATAAACTATACCACCTTTAAGATAGTTGGCATCACCATAAGCCTCTAACTTATCAGATGTAAAGAATGATGGATTGATTCCTGTAATATCCTTTGTTTTCTTAAGATCCCATATACCCTGAAACTTAAGATTATGTATTGTCATAACTGTCTTAATGCCATTGTAAAATGTATTCTCTGTAAACATATCGTGAAGATATACAGGTATAAGACCAGTCTGCCAGTCATGACAATGTATAATATCCGGTCTGAAATCTATACTTGGAAGTGCAGACAGGGATGCCTTACAGAAGAATGCAAACTTCTCAATATCTTCATGTATATATCCATACGGTACAGGTCCTGCAAAATAGTATTCATTGTCAATGAAATAGAATTTGATTCCTTCGTATTCCATCTCCATAATGCCCACATACTGTTTACGCCATGCAAGATCTATATAAAAATGGGTTCTGTATGACATCATCTGCTTCCATTCATTTGGAATACATGCATACTTAGGTATCATAACTCTTACATCATATTCTTTATTGTTAAAATACTTTGGCAGTGACCCAACAACATCTGCCAAACCTCCGGTTTTTATGAAAGGCACACACTCTGATGCCACAAATAAAATCTTTTTCATCGAAACCCTCCTTCTCTTTTATTAATATTATAATATTATTATATCCCAAATAAAGAATACTGAAAAGAGTTTTTTATGACAATTAAGCTATTATGCATGCATTTTATATTCAATTCTGATTTTATCCGCAATTAGTGCTACAAACTCCGAATTGGTCGGCTTTCCCTTGCCTGAATTTACAGTATATCCAAAAAGTTCTTCTATCGTTTCCATGCTTCCACGACTCCATGCGACCTCTATTGCATGTCTTATGGCCCTTTCTACCCTGCTTGATGTAGTTTTATATTTTTTGGCTATCGCCGGATAAAGTCTTTTGGTTATTGAACCAAGCATTTCATTGTCACCTACTGACATTATTATTGCGTCTCTGAGATACTGATAACCCTTAATATGGGCAGGAACACCTACTTCATGAATAATGCTTGTTACATATGCCTCAAGGCTGTCAAATTCACTGGTCTTTTTATATCGGTTTACAAATACATTGTTGATCACCTTATTGTCACTTTCTCCAGAAACAACTACTGCACGTATACGTGATATAACTGTTTTACATTCAAAAGGCTTCAATATATAATAAGCAGCTCCCAGTTCAAATGCATTCTCTGTGACACTTTCCTGGCTGACTGCTGACACCACTATTATCTTCGGTTTATCAAAACATCTGTTGCTCTTTAGTTTCTCCAAAACACCTATACCGTCTAACTTTGGCATGATCAAATCAAGTAACATAATATCCGGTTTGTACATTTCTATCATCTTTAATGCTTCTTCTCCGTCTGATGCTGTAGCTACTACTTCCATATCTGATTCTTTTGTAAGGGCTTCTCTAAGTAAATTAACGATTCTTTTGTTATCATCAACTACTAAAACTTTAATGTTCTGCATTGCATATCCCTTTCTGCCATTGGCATTTCATAATGGTGCTTTGCATGAGAGTTTTGTTACTGTTCATACCTATGGTAGACTGTGTCAGAGTTGACCGTAACCATCTTTACTCTCATACCCTCCTGTCAATAATAGCCCTTTACAGACCTTATTTCAACAATTCAGACTTATTACTTTTCGACTACATATATCTGACGATAACATTGTATTACACCATTTAACAGATTATGACAGCATTTTACAGCATCAAAGCATCTCCTCGATAAAAATTCCATATCCCCTTGTAGAATCATTTACAAATACATGCGTAACTGCACCTATTATCTTACCGTTTTGTATTATTGGAGAACCACTCATGCCCTGAATAATTCCTCCTGCTTTCTTAAGAAGTTCCTTATCCGTAACTCTTACAACCATTCCCTTATTGTCCTGTGAATTAAGATAAACCTTTTCTATCTCAACGTCATAATTTTTGACGCTTTTACCTATCTGGCATCTGATATGTGCCGCCCCTTCCTTTACTTCCTGTTTAAGTCCTATAGGAAGTGCACTTTTTTCATTATATAAATATTCCCTGCTATTTAAAGTTCCTACTATACCATGATCTGTATTGTTATCAATTGTACCTATTTTTGTAGTATCTCCAAGTTTAACAGAACCAATGATCTCACCAGGAATACCCGACTCTCCCGGAACTATACGCTCAACCGATGCCGGATATACGCCACCATCCTTTATATCGATCAAAAGTCCGGTATCTATATCAGTTATTCCATGACCAAGTGCAGCATATTTATTATCCTTATTTATATATGTTACTGTTCCAATACCTTCCGTATCCTCTCTAAGCCATACACCAATCTTATAAGTTCCATCATTGGCAAGTATCGATTCAACCTTAACATTTATCATATTTTTCCCTCTGCGAAGCTTAACTTTCACCTTGCCCGAACCATACTGTTGAAGCACCTGCACTATATCATCTATTGACTCAACTCTTTTATCATCAATACTGTATATATAATCTCCGGTCTGCAATATATTGGCTGCCGGCTCATATGACGTACCATCTTTGCCTGTTACTTCAGAACTGCCAAGAACCATTACACCTGAGGAATTTACATAAAGCCCTACTGCTCTTCCTGATGGCATAATCTTTTGTTCTTTTATCACATTAAATCTGACATCCTTATAATGAAATAATCCAAATAATTTAAGTTCTGCTTTGTAACTTCCCGCAGTACTGCCTTTCATAACTACAGAATTTTTCAAATTAAAATGTATATTCTTACCTGCTAAACCTTTAGAATTATTTATACTTATTGCATCAACTGAAGTTTCCATTTCTCCCTCGATTGGCACTCCAAAATCAAATTTTTCCTCCCTGTTTTCAATAAGAAGTATATTGTCTGGAATCTTACTGTTGATGCCTGCCATATAAATATAAACTGCCATAAATATGTTTAAAAACAATACTGCTATAAGTACTCTTTTATATACTATTTTCTGTTCATCACGTAATTGGATTTTTTTCATACTTAGCCTCACCTTTATAAAAAAGAACGAATGTTACATAAATATAATGTACCATTCGCTCTTTTTCTATCCCTATTAAATCTTTATTTTTTACTAAACATCTTACCATGCATGATTTGATATATTTATCACTTTTAATGTATTGACTACGAAGTTTCTTTTTGATTTGAAAGTTTAAACCTACTAACTACGAAGTTTTTTTGATTTGACGTTTAACCTATTAACTACGAAGTTTCTTCTTGACATCATCAGCTAAGCCTTTCATCTCTTTTGCACTGCTTACTACAGCATCTGTAATCTCTACACCGCCAAGTATTCGAGCCAGTTCATCTACTGTCTCACTTTCATGCAGCCTTCTTATATCCGTACTTGTATGATTGTTGTCATTGCTCTTTTCTATAAGATAATGTGCATCAGCCATAGCTGCGATCTGGGCAAGATGTGATATACATATAACCTGATGTGATGATGCAATAAGTGCCATCTTTTCTGCAACCATCTGTGCTGTTCTTCCGCTTATTCCTACATCTATCTCATCAAATATAAGTGTGCTTATCTCATCATGTTCAGCAAGTACAGCCTTAACAGCAAGCATGATTCTTGAAAGTTCACCACCGGATGCCGCAGATCCTATAGGTTTCATATCCTCACCGGGATTGGTAGATATCATAAACTCAACTTCATCGATACCCTTAGATGTATATTCATCAAGTGTCCTTACTTCTATCTCAAAATGCACCTGCAAAAAATTGAGTTCAATAAGTGCATCTGTTATTTTCCCTTCAAGGATTTTTGCACATTTTTTTCTTACCTTTGAAATGTCGGCTGACAATTTTTTCAGTTTCAACAATTCTTTATCAATCTTTTCATCAAGCCCTTTTTGATATTCATCATAAACCTGATATTTGTCAAGCTTTTCCTGAAGTTTTTCTGCATATTGTTTTACTTTTTCAGTAGTTGCTCCATATTTTGCTTTGATATTTCTTATAAGATCCAGCCTTTTTTCAACTTCTTCAAGCTGTCCGCTGCTAAGTTCCATGTTGTCCATAAAACCGGATATATCTCTGTTGAAATCAGATACAAGCGCATCTATATCGGACAACTGCCCCGCAAACTGCTCAATTTCATCATCATACTCAGCTAATTTACTGATTATCCTAAGACTGTAACCAAGTGCATCCGATACACTCTGATTTCCACCGCTGCCTGTCATACTATAAATCTCTCCAAGCCCTTCTGCTATAGAAGACGCATTGGACAGTTTTTTATATTCTTCTGCAAGTTTTTCCTCTTCACCATGAACAAGCGAAGCATTGGTTATCTCCTCTAATTCATATCTGATAAACGCTTCATCCCTGCGTCGTTCCTCTTCAGATATATTGCTGTCATTTTTTTCTGCAAGAAGCTCCTTATATCTGCGATACGACTCCGCAAGCTCCTCATCCTTTCCCTGCATCATATCTCTTGCATATCTGTCAACAATCTCCATATGCTTTGATTTATACAAAAGAGACTGCTGTTCATTCTGACCATGTATATCAATAAGCACTGACGCTATCTCTTTTAACATAGTCACAGTAACGCTTTCACCATTTACCCTGTTGATGCTTCTTCCTTTGGTAATTTTACGTGAGATCAGTACCGTATCTTCATCCAGATCAATGCCAAGTTTTTCAATTGCCTCTCTCTGTATCTCATTTTCTACAGAAAAAAGAAGTTCGACAAGTGCCGATTCTTCACCCTTTCTGATAATTCCCTTCGGTACCTTTCCACCCAATGCCAGATTTATAGAACCTATAATAATTGATTTACCAGCACCGGTTTCTCCGGTAAGCACATTGAGTCCTTCAGAAAAATCCACTTCAACTTCATCAATAATGGCGAGATTTTTAACATGTAAATTTAGTAACAAATATTTTCTCCTTCCCCTCTATAAAATGTTAAATCTGATAAATGCATTTTATACAGTTTTTTAAAGTATTGCAAGCCCCTCAACTGAGGGGCTTGCATAAGTCTTTCTATTGATGCACAGTCTGACAGCATGTGTCAGCTCTGCCATTAAATTATAAAATCTTTTTAGCTCTGGCTCTTTATCAACTGTTTACAGATGTAATAGTAACTTTACAAGCAAGTTTACAGCCATTTATATACGCATAAATATATGCTGTACCTTTGCCCTTACCAGTTACAAGACCATTACTTACAGTTGCAACTCTTGAATTTGATGAATACCATGTAACACTAGCTGTGCTGCCAAATACCATAAGAGTTTCTGTATCATACTGTCTCATATTGAGCGATGTCTTATTGAGTGCAACAACATTTACATTTACAGTAGATGTTACACCGCTTGTTGCAAGTATAGTAATCTTTGCTGTACCTGTTCCAACTGCATGAATAACACCCTTCTTGTTGACTGTTGCAACACGTTTATTGTCAGATGAGAACTTAAGTCCATCTGATGTATCATTTGGAAGTACCGTATATGATATCTTAGCCTTATCACCACGTTTTACTGTCATATCACTTTGTGCAACTACTATGCTTGTAGCCGGTACAGGTTCCAATACCTTAACATAGCATTTTGCTCTCTTATTGCTTCCATCCACTGTCGTAGCAGTAATATATGTATTTCCTTCTGCTATACCACG
>CAZFFA010000085.1:0-10215 GCA_964517955.1 uncultured Jutongia sp.
TGCTGATAAAATATATGTATGAAAATCTTGATGATTTTGGAACTATTCTTGCAGCAGATGGAAAAGCAATACAAAGCTTTGCAAATAAGATATCCAAAAATAGTTACACCAATAATAGATATACGAAATCTTTGGAGAGACGAAGAAATCAGACAGTTTAAGAATGGAAAAGACTTTATAGGAAGTGAACAAGTCTTGCATTTATAGTCCAGCTTGCATATGCAAAATCAAAAATAGAATCAGGGATAAAAAAAGGATTTTCAAAGCGTTTTACGTATAAAAAGCATACAGCGAAATTTATTAATTGAAATATAAAATTTTACATTTTCATCCTTTTATGCTATGATTAAATTTGAGTTTTGCAGCTTATTTATAAAGAAATTAACCAAATTGCGGATGCTTTGAAAGTTGTGTACTAAATTGTGTATTGAATATTAAACTGGTATGATGCAAAGCCCGTAAAATCAAGGTTTACAAGAAAGGAAAGATAGAAAATGAAACTAGGAATCGTTGGACTTCCTAATGTAGGAAAAAGTACATTATTTAACTCATTAACAAAGGCAGGAGCAGCAGAGGCAGCAAATTATCCATTTTGCACGATCGAACCTAATGTAGGAGTAGTTCCGGTGCCGGATAAGAGACTTGATGTTTTGACACAGATGCATAATTCTGCTAAGACCATCCATGCAGTTATCGAGTTTGTTGATATTGCTGGACTTGTTAAGGGCGCATCAAAAGGTGAGGGTCTTGGAAATCAGTTCTTAGCTAATATACGTGAGGTAGATGCTATCATTCATGTAGTACGCTGCTTTGATGATACAAATATCGTTCATGTAGATGGAAGCATTGATCCATTGCGTGATATCGAGACAATCAATTTAGAACTTTTATTCTCTGATCTTGAAATATTAGACCGCAGATATGCAAAACTTGCAAAGAGTGTTAAAAATGACAAGACACTTGTTAAAGAGTTTAATCTTGTTGAGAAGTTAAAAAAGCATCTTGAGGATGGAAATCTTGCAAAGACATATGAGGCAGAAGACGAGGATGAGGAAGAACTCTTAGAAAGCTTTAATCTTTTGACATATAAGCCGGTAATATACGCAGCGAATGTTTCAGAAGATGATTTAGCGGATGATGCAGCTTCCAATGAATATGTTGCAAAGGTGAGGGAATATGCTGCTAAAGAGGGATCAGGAGTTTTTGTTATCTGTGCACAGATAGAGCAGGAGATTGCAGAGTTAGAAGACGATGAGAAAAAAGAATTCTTAGAGGATCTTGGTTTATCTGAGTCAGGACTTGACAAACTTATAGCAGCCAGCTATAAACTTTTAGGCTTGATAAGTTTCCTTACTACAGGAGAAGACGAGACAAGAGCATGGACTATCACAGAGGGTACCAAGGCACCTCAGGCAGCAGGTAAGATTCATACTGATTTTGAACGTGGATTTATCAGAGCAGAGGTTGTAAGTTATGACAATCTTGTTGAACAGGGTAGTATGAATGCAGCCAAAGAAAAAGGGCTTGTACGTTCAGAAGGTAAGGAATATGTTGTTCAGGATGGCGATGTAGTCTTATTCAGATTTAATGTATAAGAGTTAGGAGTAAGATATGGGTGCAGATATTCGGTTTCCACATCTTGGCATAGAGATAGAACATCTTGGTAAAAGTATCTCGATAGGTGGTTTTTCAATAGCATATTATGGAATAATAATTGCATTTGGAATGATTTGTGGATATTTTATGGCAGCGTGGCAGGCAAAAAGAACGGAACAAAATTCTGAGATGTATCTTGATCTGGCATTGTGGGATATAGTTTTTGCTGTTATAGGTGCAAGGATTTATTATGTTGCATTTAGTTGGGATTATTATAAAGATAATCTTTCGGAAATTATCAATACCCGTGGCGGAGGTATGGCTATATACGGAGGTGTTATAGCAGGTGTACTTACGACATTTGTATTTTCAAGGATTAGAAAAGTATCATTTTGGAAATTAACAGATACAGTATGTGCAGGTCTGTTAATTGGACAGATTATAGGAAGATGGGGCAATTTCTTCAATAGAGAGGCTTTTGGAGGATTTACTGATAATCTTCTTGCGATGCAGATAAAAATGTCAGATGTACTTCAGTCCAATATTAATAAGGATATTACAAAAGATATTGTAACAGTTGGTGGAACTAAGTATATTCAGGTTCATCCCACATTTTTATATGAATCACTGTGGAATATCGGAGTCCTTTTGATAATTCTTTTTATGACAAAGAGAAAAAAATATGATGGGCAGCTTTTCCTTATATATATATTGGGATATGGTGCGGGAAGATTATGGATCGAAGGACTCAGAACAGATCAGCTTCTTCTTTTCAATACAGGGATACCGGTCTCACAGCTTTTATCAGCAACAATGGTAGTTGTATCAGGCGGAGTGCTTATATTTAAGGCGGTTAAATCATACAATAAAAAAATTAAACAGTAGATTATTATGCAAAAGACTGTAGTTAGTTAATGAAAATTAACTGATATACAGTCTTTTTATTTTATCAGGAAACGTCTCATTTTCTATAAATTGTCATTAAATTATCTCAAAAAAACTGCAACAGTTCAGCATAATGCCATAAGCAATATATATTTGAACATGCTCAAATATATATGCTTATGGCATTATGCTGAACTGTTACCTCAAACTATAAAATTGTTCATAAATTGTTAATAATTGTGCAAAAATACTTGATAAATGTTCACAAAAGTTATATTATAGTTGTTAAGTGGTGAAAAGTGGGTGAAAAAAGACAACTAGTGGTAGAAAGTGGGGTGATTGTAATGTTTATGGGTCAATATGAACATACAATTGATACAAAAGGCAGAACAATCATACCGGCTAAGTATCGCGAAGATCTTGGAGACGAGTTTGTTGTGACAAGAGGTCTTGATGGCTGTTTATTTTTATATCCGTCTGCAGAGTGGCAGAAATTTGTTGAGAAGCTGCAGCAGCTACCATCTAATCAGAATACAAGACGTATACAACGACAGTTTTTATCAAAAGCTATGGAAGTATCACTTGATAAGCAGGGAAGGATTCTGATTCCGGGGCTGCTTAGAGAAAGTGCAGGACTTACCAAAGAGGTTGTATTTGTTGGTATGATGAACAGAGTTGAGGTATGGGACAAAGCTAAGCTTCAGGATGAAGAAGAAGCTGAAGATGCAGCATCACTTGATGAAACTATGGACGAGCTTGATATTTCATTATAGCTTTAGAAAACAATGACTGGAGATTAGTGTGAAAAATCCATATATGAAAGATTTTTCACATATGAAAGATTTTTCATATACGAGATTTGTGTCTGCGTGCATTTGACACAAACTCGTTATGCGCAAAACGTGCGCAGAAATGAGGATTATTATGGAATTTGTACACAAATCAGTACTATTAGATGAAGTGATTGACAATCTTGATATAAAGCCTGATGGAATATATGTTGATGGAACCCTTGGGGGAGCCGGACATGGAAAAGAGGTCTGTAAGAGACTTGGAGAGAATGGCAGATTTATCGGTATAGATCAGGATGAAGATGCCATCAAGGCAAGTACAGAACGTTTAAGTCAGTTTGGTAACAGGGTTACAATTGTAAGAAGTAATTATTCTGACATGGTTTCAGTATTACATGATTTAGGTATAGATAAAGTTGATGGAATTACCCTTGATCTCGGAGTGTCATCATTTCAGCTTGATACAGCAGACAGGGGATTTTCATATAGAATGGATGCACCACTCGATATGCGTATGGATAACAGGCAGGAAATTTCAGCAGCTACTGTTGTCAATGAATATACAGAAAATGAGTTGTTCCATATTATTAAAAATTATGGTGAAGATAAATTTGCCAAGAATATAGCAAAACATATTGTTATGGAAAGGGCAAAAGAACCGATTTTAACAACAGGAAGACTGGCACAGATCGTAGATCAGTCGATACCTATGAAGATGAAAAAACAGGGAGGACATCCTGCAAAGAGAACATTTCAGGCTATAAGGATAGAAGTTAACCATGAGCTTGATGTATTGCAGCAAAACCTCAGTGATATGATCGATTTGCTTAATCCTGGGGGAAAATTATGTATAATTACATTTCATTCTCTTGAGGACAGAATAGTAAAGAAAGCATTTCGTGAGGCTGAGAATCCATGTACATGTCCACCGGATTTTCCGGTATGTGTATGTGGAAAGGTTTCAAGAGGAAAAATGGTACCTAGAAAGCCAATTTTACCATCAGAAGATGAGATGGAAGAAAATCCAAGGTCAAAGAGTGCCAAGTTAAGAGTGTTTCAACGTTGCAGATAAAAACCGGAAGTGGAAAAGATGATGATATTTAGTGAAACAAGGGGGAAAGAATATGGCAACTGAATCGAGGTATAATACGGAAAGACATTACAGGAGCGAAAGACATATACCTAATTCAAGAAGAAGTTCTTATATTGAAGGAAACACTGTAAGAAAAGTTCACGCAGAACCAAGAAGACGTGAGGAAGATTTACCACAGCGTAAATTGCGCAGGTATCCTCAGAAAAGACCGGTAAAAATGGCTGGTATAGACGGGGTGTCATTTGTGTTCCTTACATGTGCCCTTGTTGCCGTTATTGCAGTAGCATTTACATATATAACTATGCAGAATAATGTACATGCTATGAAAAATAACGTCGTAGAGCTTCAGACTCAGATAGCTGAAACAAAGGAAGCGAATAATGAACAATATGAAAAAATACTTGGAAAAGTTGATCTTGCAGACGTATACAAGAAAGCAACAAAAAAATTAAATATGGTTAGAGCTGAAAATAATCAGGTTTACACATATGATAATAAGAAAAGTGATATGGTTAAGCAGTATGCTGATATACCGGGAGCTGATGAATAGAGGTAAATCATGAGTAGAAAAGCAGTAGATACCAGAAAACGTGTAAGAGTGGCCAAGCCTTTTATGTATGCAAGGCTGCTCTTTGTGTTTTTATTGGTAATATTGGCGGGCATTGGGCTTGTTGTAAGAATAACTTATCTCAATAAAACAAAAGGTGATGCTTATGAAAAGAGGGTTTTAGCACAACAAAGTTATGCCAGCAATGTACTTCCGTTTAAACGTGGAGATATAGTAGATAGAAATAACAATAAACTTGCGACAAGTGTAAAAGTATACAATCTTATTTTGGATCCTGTACAGATATTATCTGACAAAAAATATCAGGAGCCAACTATAAATGCACTAAATGAAGTATTTGGAATAAAAAAAGAAAACATCAGGAAAATTCTTAAGAAAAAGTCAAGTGTACAGTATTATGTTATGAAGAAATATAAGGAATTGGATTCTTCATATGTTAAGAAATTTGAAAAACTACAGGACAAGGATAAAAATATAAAAGGCGTATGGTTTGAAGAAGAATATATAAGAAAGTATCCATATTCTTCTGTAGGAAGCAACGTTATTGGATTTTGTGATACTGACAATGTCGGTGCATGGGGAATTGAAAATTATTACAATTCATCACTGAATGGTATAACTGGAAGGAGATATGGATATTTTGATTCAGATCTTAATCTTATAAAAACGGTTAAACCGGCAACTGATGGAAATACAATTGTATCTTCGATAGATGTTAATGTACAGGGAATACTTGAGCAGCATATGAATAAATTTCAGAAAAATACAGGCTCATTGAATATGGGATGTATTATAATGAACCCAAACAATGGCGAAATTTATGCTATGGCATCATATCCTCAATATGATCTTAACAATCCTAGAAATCTAAAAAAGTTTTATTCTGAAAAAGAAATAAGCAAGATGACTGAAAAAGAAAAGACAGATGCTTTGAGTGCGATATGGCGAAATTATTGTATAAGTGATGCATATGAGCCAGGCTCAACATTTAAACCCTTTACAGTATCTGCAGCTCTTGATGAAGGAGTAACCAGTGATAAAAAGACTTTTTTCTGTGATGGAGGCCAGGATGTAGAGGGGACTTATATTAAATGTGTTGCTCATGGTTCAGGTGGTCATGGTGCACTGACTCTTTGTCAGGCCCTTATGAAGTCTTGCAATGATGTGCTTATGGAGCTTGGTGCAGATCTTGGAAAAAACAAATTCCTTGATTATGTAAGTACATTTGGATTTGGGGCAAGGACCGGGATAGATCTTCCGGGTGAGGCTGTTGGTGGAGTGTTTACAAGGGATACGATGCATTCTGTAGAGCTCGCAACATCAAGCTTTGGACAGGGACAGACAGTAACCATGATACAGATGGCTTCAGGATTTTCGGCACTTGTTAATGGTGGCAATTATTATCAGCCACACGTAGTAAAAGAAGTAGACAGTGAATCGGGTGCAGTAGTTTCTAACAATGATGACAAGCTTGTTAAGCGTGTTATTACAGAAGATACAAGTAAACATCTTAAAGAATATTTATATCAGACAGTTGAAAAAGGAACAGCAGCACCGGCTCAGGTAAAAGGTTATACGGTAGGTGGTAAAACGGGTACTGCACAGAAGCACCCTGTTGGACGGGGTAATTATCTTGTTTCTTTCATAGGATGTGTTCCGGCGAAAGATCCTCAGCTTGTAATTTACACAGTAATTGATGAGCCTCATGTTGCAGATCAGGCACATAGTACACCTGCAACAGAGTTTTCAAGTGAAGTTCTCACAGATGTACTTCCTATACTTGGAATTTATCCAGATAAAAAAGGCAGCAAAAAGAGCAATTCATCCAATATAAAGCTTCCTTCTACAAAAAAAGGCAATAAATATCTTGAATCACCAAAAGGTGGTGCTTTGGATAAAGAGTATAGTGTGGCAGGGGAGGAATAGAGTTTTTGCGCCTGAACTGTTACTATGTCTGCATAATTTATAAATCTTTTAATACATTTTATATTGAAAAGATTCATAAATTATGTGGGGATTTATATGAAGAGATGCAAAACGATTCAACGTCAGAGACTAGTATTTGTTTTTTTTGTAGTCTGCATATTAACTTTTGTGTTGATATGCAGACTTAGTTATTTAATGCTTTTTAAGGCAGAATATTTTGGAAAAAAGGCAAAAGATGTCCAACAGAGAGAAAGAGCAATAAAAGCAGAAAGAGGCATTATATATGATAGAAATGGAAACAGACTTGCAGCCAATAAGCCTGTATCTACTATATCTGTAATTCATAATCAGATAAAAGAGCCTGAAAAAGTTATTTCTGTTTTATCGGATATGCTTGACATAGATGAGGAAAAGGTAAGAAAAAGGGTAGAGAAGGTTTCATCAAGGGAGAAGATCAAGTCAAATGTTGATAAGAAGATATCTGATAAGATAAGAGATATGGGGCTAAAAGGTGTTATTGTAGATGAGGATTATAAAAGATATTATCCATATAAAAGCCTGGCATCTAAGGTTATAGGATTTACTGGTGCTGACAATCAGGGGATTATTGGGATGGAAGTAAGCTATGATTCTTATCTTAAAGGGCAGGATGGCTCTATACTTACACTTACCAATGCAAGAGGAATAGAGATTGAGGGGGCAGAAGAAGACAGAATAGAACCGGTGGCTGGAAATAATCTTTATACAAGTATAGATATAAATATACAAAAGTATGCGGAGCAGGCAGCAGAGGATGTTATGGAAGCAAAAGGTGCAAAAAGTGTAAGGGTTATTATGATGAATCCGGACAATGGAGAGATATATGCCATGGTTAATTATCCGGAGTTTGATCTGAACCAGCCCTATAAGATAAAAAATGCAGAAAGCATGACAGAAAAACAGCAAAGCGATGCCATGAATAATATGTGGAGAAATGAGTGCATAAGTGATACATATGAGCCAGGTTCTACATTTAAGGTATTTACTGCAACTTCAGCACTTGAGGAGGGTGTTGTAAAACCAACAGATACATTTAATTGTCCAGGATTTAAGATAGTTGAAGACAGAAGGATACGGTGTCATAAGACAACGGGTCATGGGGCAGAAACCTTTGCACAGGGTGTTCAGAATTCGTGCAATCCCGTCTTTATGGAGGTTGGGGCAAGACTTGGAGTAGATGGTATGTATAAATACCTTAATAAATTAGGAATACTTAAAAAGACTGGTATTGATGTTCCGGGGGAGGCTGCAACTATTATGCACAAAAAAGAAAATGTTGGTGCAGTCGAACTGGCAACAATGTCATTTGGACAGTCATTTCAATTAACTCCGGTGAGGCTCCTTACAACAGTAAGTGCTGTCATAAATGGGGGAAGGCTTATTACTCCTCATTTTGGTGTCAGTCTTGAAAGCAGTGATAAAACTATTGTAAGTAAATTAAGCTACAATGAAGACAAGAAAGCCGTATCAAAAGGAACATCAGAAACCATGAAAACGATACTGGAAAGTGTTGTAACAGAGGGTGGTGGAAAGAAGGCGGCTGTTGCCGGTTACAGGGTTGGAGCAAAAACAGGGACATCGGAGAAACTTCCAAGAAGCAGTAAACGTTATATTGCATCATGTCTTGGTTTTGCACCTGCCAACAATCCGGTTTTACTTACTATTGTTCTTATAGACGAACCACAGGGGATTTATTATGGTGGAACAATAGCTGCGCCTGTTGTATCAAAACTTATGGACAATGCGCTTCCATATCTTGGTGTCGAAAGAGGTAAGATAATGCAGACTAAAGAACCACGATAGTTAAGATGAAGAAAACTTATTGGTTGATTTATTAGAATTGTTGCATTACAATAAGAAAGACCGTACAAAAGACATAAAAAGCATATGGAGGAAGTTATGGATTATATGAGTACTATAGTCCCCGTACTGCTGGCATTTGCACTTAGTGTTATATTGTGTCCTGTCACTATTCCTTTACTTAGGAAATTGAAGTTTGGACAGTATGTACGGGATGATGGACCAGAGAGTCATTTAAAGAAGGCTGGCACCCCTACGATGGGTGGAATAGTTATCATTATTTCTATTGCAGCCTCATCACTTTTGTGTATGAGCAGAAAGGAAGAAATCATACCTGTTTTATTTGCGACAGCCGGGTTTGGAGTTATTGGATTTCTTGATGACTATATAAAAGTTGTCATGAAACGCTCACTTGGACTTACGGCATTACAAAAAATATTGCTGCAGGGGATTATTGCAGGAATATTTGCTTATTATTATGTCGTAAAGCTGCAAATCAGGACAGAATTTCTTATCCCGTATACAGGTGGCGTTAAAGATGGCGTATATATAATGATGCCGGTGTGGCTTTTTGTTATATTTATATTTTTTGTAATGCTTGGCACCGTTAATGGTACGAACTTTACTGATGGGCTTGATGGACTTGCATCAAGCATAACACTTCTTGTAGCCGTATTTTTTACGGTTGTTGCAGTTGGTGTCCGAAGCGGGATTGCGCCCGTTACAGCTTCTACAGTGGGAGCGCTTATGGGATTTCTTGTATACAATGTATATCCTGCCAGTGTTTTTATGGGAGATACAGGTTCTCTTGCGCTTGGCGGTTTTGTATCGTCAACAGCACTTATTCTTAAACTGCCGCTGTTTATAGTAATTGTAGGGATGATATATTTCGTAGAAGTACTGTCTGTTATGATTCAGGTTCTTTATTTCAGATATACAGGTGGAAAAAGATTTTTCAAAATGGCACCGATACATCATCATTTTGAGAAGTGTGGCTGGTCAGAGACAAGAGTTGTAACAGTTTTTTCGATTATTACAGCAATTATGTGCATTATTGCACTTGCTGGATTATAAATACATTTTGAGTAAATGCAGGATCAGTAAAATCATATAATGGTTTTATAAAAATGGTATGCTGCAGAATGGAGGATAAAATGAATTTTGAAGATAAGACTATACTTGTTGTAGGTACTGGAAAGAGTGGCGTTGCTGCTGTTAATCTGCTTACAGCAAAGGGAGCAGATGTTATCTTACTTGACGGCAATGTGAAACTTGACAGAGATGAAGTTATGTCTAAGTTTGATGAGGGAGTAAAATTTGATCTTATACTTGGTGATCTGCCGGATGAAGTAATGGACAAAGTGGATATAGCGGTACTTAGTCCCGGTGTTCCTACAGATCTTCCATTTGTTATACGTATGCAGGAAAATGGTATTCCTGTCTGGGGTGAAATTGAACTTGCGTATAGATGCGGGGCAGGTAAGCTTTATGCAATTACAGGTACCAATGGTAAGACT
>CAZFFA010000086.1:0-4726 GCA_964517955.1 uncultured Jutongia sp.
ATCTTTTGCATCCTTCTTACTGCTGTTTCTAATCTTCTCTGCTGCCTCATAACCATCCATAACAGGCATCATTATATCCATTAAAATCACATCAAATGCCCCCTCCGGCGTATTCTCAAATGTGCTTACAGCTTCTTTTCCATTGCGGGCTGTACTTACTTTGGCTCCTGCATCGGTAAGAAGAGTCTCAGCAATTTCCATATTTAATTCGTTATCTTCCACAAGAAGAATTTTAACTCCGCTTATATCCTTTTTTTCATCATCTTTGTCTATCTGTGGCATATCAGCTTTATCTGCTATCTCAAACGGAAGCCTTACCATAAAAGAACTACCTTTGCCTTTTTTACTTTTTACTTCTATTGTTCCGCCCATTTTCTCTACAAGCTGTTTAACTATTGCCATTCCAAGACCTGTACCATTGTATGTACTCGTAACATCACTATTTTCCTGGGTAAACGGCTCAAATATGTGTTTTAAGAACTCTTCGCTCATCCCAATTCCGGTATCAGAAATAGTAACTTTATACCATACCTTGTCGTCTGTTCTTTCCTCATATCCGGCACAGCAATGAATGCTTCCCCCGGGTTTATTGTATTTAATTGCATTTCCGATGATATTGATAAAAATCTGTCTTACATGAAGCGGACTTCCATACACATATGGATACGGAATATCCTCTGAGCACTCTTCATGAGAAAGCATAATGCCGCTTTCTGCCGCCCTGAGAGTAGTTATGGTAAGAACATCATCACATAATTCAAGTATATCGAATGGTTCATGTGCAAGTTTTACATCATCTGAATCCATTTTATTAAATTCAAGCACATCATTTAAAAGATCGAGCAAGTGATTGGCAGCAACCTTTTCTTTTTTCTGATTGCTTTCTATCAAGGCTCTGTCATCAGCATGTTTCTCATTTATTTCTATCAGACCTATTATCCCATTCAATGGTGTACGGATATCATGAGACATTCTTGATAGGAAACCTGCTTTTGCAACATTTGCTCTTTCTGCAGCTTCCTTTGCCTTTATTAAGCTTTCCTCATTTTTTTCAAGTACCGATATGGAATGACCTGTTACATAACAAATCACAAAAAATGCAGCAAGCAGACACATAAAGCTGAGAACAAACGAATAATTCATACTTTTATTTACTATATTCACAGAATAAGATACGATCAGGTCATACTTTCCTGTCTTTTCAAATGCCAGATAACATCTCTGCTTCTTTATGTTTGTTGTAATATAATATTTCTTATCTTTTTTTACTTTTTTAACTACTATATCTTTAGATGATAATTTATAATTCAACATACTGCTGTCTGTTGTACCTACAATTTCCTTAGATTTATCATCAACAATTATTATATTCATGCCATTCAACACAGGCATATTTTTAACCAGATTGGAAATATCACTATCCTGCATCTTCTTTAAAAGTCTTTCCGGTGTTACTCCAATCTGAATCATCTGACTTTTGGATTTATTCCATACTATTGCATACATCATCTGCTTACCTGCTGCTGTATTTGGCGTAACATCCTGACACATACTTAATGACTTGTCCTTAAGCATAGGCTTAAAATACCTTATCTGCTTTCCGGAGTCAAAATTATATCCATAATACTCCGGATTTGAGCCACTTATTATGTTGCCTTTACTATCAAAGATATGTATTTCGTCAACCTTTATCTTATCTGCAATTATTTTATAATCATCTACACTATTTGTTAGAATATCTTTTTCATCCAGCATATAGGTAAGCATATTCGCACGGATAGTATATTCATTCTTCAATGTTACCATAAGTGTTTTTATGTTCTTATCATTTTCCTCAATTACATCTTTTAACTGATCTATTATAATTGAACACGCTGTCTGCGCATTACGTTTATTGGCTTTTAACTGCAATAATATGCTTCCACAAAGCACAAATAAAAAGACAATCGTTATAACACTATGAATATCTCTTATTTTGGTTTTTTATCTTTCATATCAGTATAAAATGTCCTCTTCTAGTTAAAATCAATCTCAGAAATAACTGTGTCATCATATTTTGACCCTTCATACACAGATAATATTTCCAGTTTTATGCTGTCAGTCACAATATCATCTGAAAAAGTTATTTTCTGTTTTCCATATACATCTTTCAATACCTTACATTCTGAACTTCCATCAGAAAAAGAAATTCTTATTTTCTTAGGTCGGGAATTTTTATTGTATAATGCTTTGCTCTTCTGATATCCGGCATTTATATCAATAGATTTTATCTTATATTCATCGTCAAATTCAAAATAAATGTATTCATCGATACCTTGTCCATCTGCCCCTTCAACCCATGCTTTCTTAAGAGAACCATCACATACCCTGTCCGGCGAATGGGTCACTCCATCCTCGGTTAAACTTGATGATGCCTCGATATTTGTAATTGCACCTTTATCTATAGAAGGAACGTCTGATATAAACTCTCCATCATCATTTTTTGATTCATTTCCGGTGTTATCATCTGAAATGTCTTTTCTGTTATTTACAGTATTGTTCAATCCGTCTAATATACTTTTTTGATCTTCTTCAACCTCACTGCTGTCTGTTTTCTTTATCTGCTGCTGACTAGTCTTTTCATTTACTGTTGTATTATTCTTATGTATATTTGCTCTGACAATCAAAACTATGATTAAAGCTGCCAGCAACCCCACTGCAGCCACAATAGCGGCTATTTTAGTTTTTTTACTGCTCTTCATCAGTTTTCCTCCAATGTTTCTTTATATATTATCTTTCCTGAAAGAACTCAATTTCTTCTCCTAAAGGTCCTCTGCAGAATGCAATTCTTGCCGGATACGGTTTTTTTGCAGGAATCTCTATATCTTTAGGTTCAATAAACACCTCGTATCCCGCCTCGCTTACAGCCTTGGCACAGGCATCCACGTCATCTGTCGCAAATGCAAAATGACGAATTGTTCCTTTTTGCAAGTCACTTTCACCATTGTTAAATATCTCAATTATACCACTGCCTGTATCAAACATAATTCCCGCTGCCCACGTTTTTGCAGCCGGCAGACCGATTATTTCTTTATAAAAAGATATACATCTTTCAAATTCTTCCTTATTGCAGCATGTCATCGAAACATGATGAATTCCTTTTATTAATGACATAATATCCCTCCATTTTTATCTTTTGTATCCACAGTTTCCACGTACAGGCATATCGTCTGATTTGATGTACCTTGCATTAAATTCCATATTTATATCACGAAGTTCTTTTTTCCCATCTATATAATCCTGATACATATCTGCCAGTCCTGACATGCAGCCATCACACGATGCTTCAATATTTCCAAGAGACTGTGCAACTATCTGCTCTCTCTCCTCTTTTGTAGTTTCACTTATCAGATATCCCATGATCTATTTCCTTCCTTCACTATATATTAGTTTTCTATGCAATATTATACACGTTTATGATTGTATCATCAGAAATTAAATTAATACTTCCATATTTTATCATCAAAATATAAAGATATCAAATATATTCCATACAGAAATAATATAACAGTTCAGCCATTCATTTCTTACATTCATAAACCTGCAACTACGTTGCCAGTCGCTGCTATGCAGCTTATTTTTATATTGAATTTTTTGACTTTAATTGGTATTATTATAATATTATATCACGTATCGTTTTAAATTGTAATTATGATAAATTAATTAAGAGAGAATAAATATGCAGAACAAAAATAAACGCTTAACTATCGGACTACTTGTAAGTGGTATTACGGAACATTTTATAATTTCCATATGTAAGGGAGTTATGCACGCAGCAAAGGCAGCAGATGTAAATCTGGTAGTGCTTCCCGGCAAATATATAGATCGTGATCTTTCATCAAACAAAGACTTAAGATATGAATATCAGTACAATACATTGTTTGATTATGCAGATTCCACTACTTTAGATGGAGTATTAGTCATTGCCGATGTTATTGGCTGCTTCGCAACAAAAGACAAGATTGGTCAGTTTCTGAATCAATATAATGATATACCATGTGTATTGATCGCATCAAAGTTCCCCGGATATGTAAGTATTACCTCGGATAATGAGTCAGGTATACGTGATGCTATGGAATACCTGATTTTGAATAAGAACTGCCAAAGATTTGGAATGATCGGTGGTGCTGATGACAATACTGATGCAAAGGAGAGAAAAGATGCTTTCCTGCGTGTTCTTAAGGAGCATAATTTACTGTTCAAGGAAAAGAATTATGTAATGAGCGATCTTTCTAAACGTGATAAAAAAGCTGCATGTACTTTTCTCGACAACAATCCTGATGTCCAGGCAGTCTTCTGCGTAAATGACGATGTTGCCATAAATTTATATGAAGAAATGAATAACAGATCTCTTGTTCCTGGAAAGGATATTTATGTATTCGGTTACGACAACTCAACGATTGCATCAAAAGTAAATCCTACGCTTTCTTCAATCTGGACCAATACAAACGAGCTTGGAGAAAAAGCCTTACATACCCTTGTAGATGTTATTGATGGCAAGCCGGTAAGTGATAAACGCATGCCTGTTAAATTTATAATGCGTGAATCATTCGGTGATAAAAAATAGATCGTAATACTCATACAAAAGACCATTCAGCTCTGATAAACACATACGTTGATTCAGTTTTTTATAATTGCAGATATTAAGAATCTGATTGCTGATGGTGATAAACAGTTGGAAGCTGCA
>CAZFFA010000086.1:4736-10019 GCA_964517955.1 uncultured Jutongia sp.
ACTATTTTTATTAACTACAGAAGAATATTCCATTTTTGTTTATTCTGAAATTACAAACTGTGCAGAACATATTCATCTTGAAAATGCAGATATAGATAATCTTTTAGTTGTTTATGATGAGCTTTACAATTATATATGTACTGTGAAACCTGAGAAAAAGGATGAAATACGACAGCTTTTTGATACTATTTACAGAAAAACGATCCGCACCATGAACCATCAATTCGGTCATATTCAGGACAAACAGGAAAATGACAATTATCTTTTCAAGCTATTTGTAAGCAATACAATGCAGTTTGAAAACGGAACTGATGAAAGTTATACTAAGCTTTTCTCTGATGTTGAATTTCTTGGTATCAAAAATGCTCATTTATACATTTTTGAAAAAGCCATTTCACATCATGACAAAGAACCATTTGTAAAGCCTGATACAGTGTATCTTAAAGCTATCCTTAAAAATGGCACAGTACAGGAAGTTCCTTCAATATATCAGACTGTCAATATACAGGACATATTTAATTTTGAAGAAACATCAAACGGACGATTTTCTACCGTATGTCTGCCACTTTTTTCAAACGAAATGATATATGGTGTATTATTATGTAATCTCTCATCACAGTTATTTGAAAACGGGGAGTTTCTTGCAAACCAGATGGGTGCTGCCGTAAAGATGATAGATCTTTTGAAAACAAACGAAGATATACAGCAGACATTTAAAAAAAGTCTTTCTGTTCTTCATGAAAACAATATCAAACTCGATAATCTTTCTAAATCAGATGTCCTTACCGGAATCCTTAACCGAAGAGGCTTCTACACCACAGCAGAAAATTTTATCGATGAATTGAAAAATAAAAACAAGAAAGTCCTTTATGCTTATATTGATATGAATAACCTAAAAATTGTCAATGATCAGTATGGACATGAAGAAGGCGACTTTTCATTGAAGCTTATTGGACAATTTCTTTCAGATGCTGCAAAAGACTATGGAATTACCGGAAGAATCGGTGGTGACGAATACGCATGTGTATTGGAATATGACAAGAACGACGATGGTAGATCATTTGTTAAAGAACTTTCTGACAGATTTACCTCATTTAACAGTACCAGCGACAAAACATACAATATAACTGTATCTGTCGGCACTTATGTAACAGACAATCCCGGAGATATGACTTTACATGATGCACTGCTACATGCAGATGAAAGTCTTTATGAAGCCAAAAAGCACCGCAGTAAGATTGTAGCTAAGAATCCAAAATAAGCCACAAAATAAGCCACTTAATTGATGCATATATTGTCCTTATCAGTAATAATATGGACACACTGCAATCAGTTGAGAGGCTTATTTTATATCTTATATAATTATATAATTATTTGTCAGTGCAGTTATTTCAGAAAAGCTGTACCGGTATTTTTCAACATTTCACCTACAGGGAATATATCGCCTTCATCAAGCTTATGTTCAATAAGCCAGTCATCAGCTATTTCAAACTGTTTTTCTATTCCATTGTCATTTTCAATAGTAACTAAAACCCTCATCTTCTCTCCCGGCATTCTCTCTTCACAGCCATAATCAGCTTCATCTATTCTTCTTATCTTCCACATTGCTTAAGTTCCTTTACCTTTGAGTATATTGTATATTTTCTTAAAAAATATCGGATAAACTTCGATATTTCAATATACTTTTGGATCAAATAAATTTCTCTGTATGCTTTTTGATATATAAACAGAATAAATGATTTGGATCAATCATTCATATCTTAACGCCTCGATAGGGTCAAGCTTTGCTGCTTTTCCAGCCGGATAATATCCAAAAAATACGCCAATGCCCATTGAAAAGCACACAGATACAACTATTGCTGCTATCGGTGCTGTTGCAGAATATCCAAGTACAGATGCAGCTACTGCTCCCAGTAAAAGACCTGCTAATATTCCGATAATTCCACCAACCAGACATAATATAACTGATTCCACAATAAACTGAAACTTAATCGAACTGTTTTTAGCTCCCAGAGCTTTTCGTGTTCCAATTTCTCTTGTTCTTTCTGTTACCGATACAAGCATTATATTCATAACACCTATTCCGCCAACAAGAAGTGAAATTCCTGCAATAAACGCTACTGCAATAGAAACTGTCTGAATCATCTCCGTCATTGATTCTGTCATCAATTCCATTGTAGTTGCAGATATTTCATAATCATCATTGGAATTATAATATGGTGCAAAAAACTGTTCTATCTGGTCTGCAAATGATGAAATACTTTCTACACTTGTAGATGTTACAACTGTAAACTGTGAATATCCATCTGATGCGTGAGTCTGCTGTTTGACTGTAGTTATAGGAATATATGCGGTAGTAGTTATATCTTCATCTGTTGAATCTGAAAAACTGCTGCCACTTTCATATTTGTATACTCCTACTATATAATATGATGTATATTCTCCATCTATATTTAAGCTGATTTTTTGTGCAAGAGCAGCCTGATTATCTCCGTCAAAAAGATTTTCCACTACTTTATCAGTTACCATTATTACCTTTTTATTTCCTGATATATCCTTTTTCTTAATCTTTCTTCCTGCAAGAAGCGTTATTTTGCTGCTTTCAAAATATTGCTCATTGACACCTGTTATATTTATGTTGGCAGATGTATTTTTAAGTTCTGCCGTAGCACTTCCTACTGATTCACTTAATGCTACAGCATCTATTTTATCTGAATACTGTTTTTTTAGTTCATTTATCATTTCATCTGTTATAAGATCTTCGTCATCTATTGACACGTTTTTTCCTGATTTTCCAAAATGCAGCCCGTTTGCCTCTGTTTTCTCCTGCTCACTTGACTGCTTTACTCCAACCGTAATGTTGTTTGCACCCATTTCCTGAAATGAATCAGATATTGATGACATAAGTGATGAACTTACAGTCATAATTGCTATAACTGACCCTATACCGATAATGATTCCAAGCATTGTAAGAAATGCTCTCATTTTGTCGGCACGAAGCGATTCAAATGCCATGCGTATATTTTCAAAGATCAACATACGTTTATACCCCCTTCGTGTCAATAATGCTGCCATCTTTAATAGTGATTATTCTCTCCGTCTCTCTGGCAAGCTCTTGTGAATGTGTTATCAATACGATAGTTTTTCCTGTTTCTCTGTGAAGATGATGGAAAAGATCCATAATATGACGTCCTGTTTCTGAATCAAGAGCTCCTGTCGGTTCATCAGCTAAGATGATAGACGGATCATTCGCCATAGCTCTTGCGATCGCTGTCCGTTGTTTCTGACCTCCTGATAATTCATCCGGCTTGTGATTCATTCTCTCTTCCATCCCCACCATCTTTAACAGCTCTTTGGCACGCTCTTTTCGCTCTTTTTTTCCTATGCCGGCATAAAGCATGGGAAGCTCCACATTGGACAGTGCTGAGGTTCGTGGTATAAGGTTGTATGTCTGAAAAACAAATCCTATGCGTTTATTGCGTATCTCGGAAAGCTCTCTGTCACGCAGTGCCCCAACTCTCTCTCCCGCAAGATAATATTCACCTTCCGTAGGCTTATCAAGTGCCCCTATTATATTCATAAGAGTTGACTTACCGGAACCTGATTCTCCAACAATTGAAACAAACTCTCCTTTCTCTACTGTTAAATATATTCCATGAAGTATCTCCAGTTCATTCGGTTTTCCTATATAAAATCTTTTTATTATCCCCTGTAAAGAAATGATCGGGGAGTTATCAGCATCAATCTGTTGCTTACTATTCATTATCAAATAACCTCCCTTTCATCATTTGCCCGGAAATGAACCGCCATTGCCGTTTCCGCCTCCCTGTCCGCCGCCAGGTCCACCCTGACTATTGCCGTCTGGCATCCCACCACCACCAAATCCGCCTAAGCCTTTGGCTTTATCATCCTTATCTGAACTGCTGTCAGATGTTTCATCTATTTTGTCGGATGGGATTATGACTGACATTCCTTCCTCGAGACCATCACCTGATATTTCTGTATAATAATCACTTTCCATTCCCTTTGTTACAGATATCTTCTTTTCTGTTTCCGTTCCACTATCCTTTACCAGTATATAGCTCTCATTATTTTCTGTGTGAATTGCATCATATGGAACTGCAAATACGTCTTTTGCCTCACTTTTTACAATACTGCATTTTGCTGTCATTCCAAGTTTAAGTCGTTTGTCCTTAGTAGTCACCTTTATCTTAACTTCATATCCACCTGATGAACCAGATGAACTTGTTGTCATCTGACCATTATCTGCTGAACTGCCTGTAGAAGATGAGCTGTCTGTAGATGGAGCAACAAATGTAACCTCTCCTTCAAGTTCATCTTCATCTGTCGCTTCTGTAAGTATAACAACACGCTGACCTTCTTCTACATCTCCAATATCATATTCATCTACACTTGTAGTAACTATAAAACTGTTTGTATTCTGAATTTGTAATAAAGTTCCTCCGCTGTAAACATCTCCCTCTTCAACTGATATTGATGTTACTGTTCCTGACATAGGAGCTGTTACGGCGCATTTGTCGAGATTTTCCTGTGCCTGTTCAACCTGCTTCTGAGCTTCCTTTATCTGCTTTGTACGATTGCTCTGTGCCTGCTCCAATGCTGACTTCGCAGATGAAATAGATGATTTGTTCTGGCGGTTTCCTGACGTCTGATTAGACACAGCCTGTTCATATGTACTCTGAGCCTGTTCAAGTTTCTCCTCAAGCTGTGTCAGTTCCTGCTGTAATGATTCCTTTTCCTGTTTATCCTTAGCTTTCTTAATTTTACTCTTAAGACTTTTTACCTGTTTCTTTATGGATTTTAAACTGCTTTTTGCTTTAGATACACTTTTTGCATTGTTTGATACACTTTCCGAATATGTATCACTTGCATTGCTTAACTGTGTCTGCGCATTTGCCACTTCATTGTCCGCACTTGTTTTTGTATCTTCAAGGTTATCTTTGGCATCACTAAGTGCATCTTCAAGCGCACTTACATCAAATTTAACAAGTGAATCTCCTTTCTTTACCTTATCTCCTACTGATACAAGCACTTTTTTTACTTCTACATTTGAAACTGATGCAGAAACATTTTTGCTTTTTGCACTTTCAATTGTACCTGTTGCACTTACAGATTCTACAAGATCCATCTTTGACAAACTTACTGTTGTCTGCTTCATATTGCCTGCATTAACTGTTTTTTTACCATTCCTTAATTTAATAAAACTAAATCAATGTCATTTAGTTTAGCTGTCATCTGATAAAAATCATATCATCTACAGAG
>CAZFFA010000087.1:0-10008 GCA_964517955.1 uncultured Jutongia sp.
GTTACAGCAGAAGATATTGCTGCAATGGCTGAGGATGCATCATCAGGATCATCATCTAAATAAATTTGACAAGCTACTATCAATGTGAACATAGCTATATACCTGAACTATACGTTCAGGTATATAGCATTATCTACAAAATACATATATGAGAATGAAATGGAGGCACCTAATGGGAAACGTAAAAAGAATTTATGTTGAAAAGAAAGAACCATATGCTGTACATGCCAAAGAGCTTAAAGAGGAAATTAAAAGATACCTTGGTATAAGTGAATTAAAGGATGTACGCGTACTTATACGTTATGATGTGGAAAATCTTAGTGATGCAACATATAAACAGGCTCTTGGCACTGTTTTTTCTGAGCCACCTGTTGACAATTGCTATGAAGAAAGTTTTGAACATGCTTCAGAAAGTCTTGTATTTTCTGTTGAATATTTACCGGGACAGTTCGACCAGAGAGCTGATTCTGCTGAACAGTGTGTAAAACTTCTCAATGAAAAAGAAAATCCAGTAATTCGTTCTGCAACTACGTATGTATTTGAAGGTAAATTCTCAGATGAAGATACAGCCCGTATTAAAGAATACTGTATCAACCCTGTTGATTCACGAGAAACAGATGAGAAGAAACCTGAGACACTTGTACAGGATTTTGATGAGCCAGCTGATGTTGCAATATTTGATGGATTTAAGGATATGGCAGAAGATGAGCTTAAGAAGCTTTATGAATCACTTAATCTTGCTATGACATTTAAAGATTTCCTTCATATTCAGAAGTATTTTGCAGGTGAAGAAAAAAGAGACCCTTCTGTTACAGAAATCCGTGTTTTAGATACATATTGGTCAGATCACTGCCGTCATACTACATTCCTTACAGAACTTAAAAATGTTAAGTTTGAGGATGGTTATTATAAAGCTCCTATTGAAAAAACATATGATGAATATCTTGATGTCCGTAAGGAGATGTTCAGGGACAGACCTGACAAGTATGTTTCTCTTATGGATATCGCACTTATGGGTATGCGTAAGCTTAAAGCTGATGGTAAACTTGATGACATGGAAGAATCAGATGAGATCAATGCATGTTCTATAGTTGTTCCTGTAGAAATTGATGGAAAGACAGAAGAATGGCTTATCTTCTTCAAGAATGAGACACACAACCATCCTACAGAAATCGAACCATTTGGTGGTGCAGCTACATGTCTTGGTGGTGCTATACGTGATCCGCTTTCAGGAAGAGGTTATGTATATCAGGCTATGCGTGTAACAGGTGCAGCAGATCCTACTGTTTCTATGAAAGAAACACTTCCGGGCAAGCTTCCACAGAGAAAGATTGTGACAGGTGCAGCTCATGGATACAGCTCATATGGTAACCAGATCGGTCTTGCTACAGGCCTTGTAAATGAAATTTATCATCCAAATTATGTTGCTAAACGTATGGAAATCGGTGCAGTTATGGGTGCAGCTCCACGCCGCAATGTTATTCGTGAAAATAGTGATCCGGGAGATATCATTATTCTTCTTGGTGGTCGTACAGGCCGTGATGGTATCGGTGGTGCAACAGGTTCATCAAAGGCACATACAACTAAGTCAATCGATGTATGTGGTGCTGAGGTTCAGAAGGGTAATGCTCCTACAGAGAGAAAGATTCAGAGATTATTCCGTCGTGAAGAAGTCAGCAGCATTATTAAGAAATGTAATGACTTTGGTGCCGGTGGTGTTTCAGTAGCTATTGGTGAGCTTGCAGATGGTCTTCGTATCAATCTTGATAAAGTTCCTAAGAAATATGCAGGTCTTGATGGTACAGAGCTTGCAATTTCAGAATCTCAGGAGCGTATGGCAGTAGTTGTTGCCAAAGAAGACGTAGATAAGATGCTTGCATTTGCTGAAGAAGAAAACTTAGAGGCAGTTGTAGTAGCAGAGGTTACTAAAGAGCCTAGACTTGTTCTTTCATGGAGAGACAAGGTTATAGTTGATCTTTCAAGAGCATTCCTTGATACAAATGGTGCTCATCAGGAAGCAGATGTAGTAGTTACAATGCCGGATAAAGATAATAACTATTTTGAAGAAAAGAAAAATACATCAGATGTAAAGACTGCATGGCTTAATACTCTTTCTGATCTTAATGTATGCTCACAGAAAGGTCTTGTAGAAATGTTTGACAGCTCAATCGGTGCTGCAAGCGTATATATGCCATATGGTGGTAAGTATCAGCTTACACCAACACAGTCTATGGTTGCAAAACTTCCTGTATTGTCCGGTAAATGTGATACAGTTACAATGATGAGTTATGGAATGGACCCATATCTTGCAAGCTGGAGCCCATATCATGGTTCTGTATATGCAGTTATTTCATCTGTTGCAAAGATTGTTGCTGCAGGTGGTGATTACAGCAAGATAAGATTTACTTTCCAGGAATACTTCAGACGTCTTGGAACAGATCCAACACGCTGGGGTGAGCCTATGGCAGCACTTCTTGGTGCTTATGATGCACAGATGAAGCTTGGTCTTCCATCAATAGGCGGTAAGGACAGTATGTCAGGTACATTCAATGATATTGATGTTCCTCCAACACTTTGCTCATTTGCCGTAGATGTAGCTAAGGTTCAGGATGTTGTATCACCTGAACTTAAGAAAGCCGGCAATGTTTTAGTTAAGTTCGATATTGAAAAAGATGAATATTCACTTCCTGTATATGAACAGCTTATGAAGTTATATACAGATATTATGAATATGATCCATGACAAGACTATCGTATCTGCATATGCAGTTGGATTTGGTGGTATCTGTGAAGCTGTAAGTAAGATGGCATTTGGTAATGGCTTTGGTGTTGAGATTGATGCATCTGTAAGTGCTGATGAGCTGTTTTCTAAAGACTATGGTTCAATTATTGCCGAAGTATCACCTGAAAGTCTTGATAAGATCACAGCAGCTTATAAGAAGATTGCAAAAGTAACAGATAAAGCAGAATTTGTATATGGCGATGCTGTTATCAGCATGAAAGAAGCTCTTGATAAATGGGCAGGAAAGCTTGAAAGTGTATTCCCTACACGTTCAGGTGTAGAGCAGAAAGAGCTCGAAGATAAATTATACGATGCTAAGACTGTTTACACAGCAAAGACAAAGATTGCAAGACCTAAAGTATTTATTCCTGTATTCCCGGGTACAAACTGTGAATACGATACAACAAAGGCATTTGAACTTGCCGGAGCTGATGTTAAGACAGTAGTATTTAAGAATATGACAGAAAGCCAGATCGTTGAATCTGTAAATGCATTTGAAGCAGCAATAAAAGAATCACAGATTCTTATGTTCTCTGGCGGATTCAGTGCAGGTGATGAACCGGATGGTTCTGCTAAATTCATAGCTTCAATCTTTAGAAATCCAAAGATTATGGATGCTGTACATGAACTTTTACAGAAACGTGATGGTCTTGCTCTTGGTATCTGTAATGGTTTCCAGGCACTTATTAAACTCGGTCTTGTGCCATTTGGTGAAATCAAACCACAGACAGCCGATGCACCTACACTTACAACAAACAGCATAGGACGTCATATTTCAAAATCAGTATACACAAAAGTTGTTACAAACAAATCTCCATGGCTTATGAAAGCAGAACTTGGCGGAGTATACGCTATACCTGCTTCTCATGGTGAAGGTCGTTTCGTAGCAGAACCTGAGGTTATAAAGAATCTCTTTGCCAATGGACAGGTTGCAACAAGATACGTTGATCTTGCAGGCAATCCAACTATGGACGAAGACTTCAACCCTAATGGTTCATATGCCGCTATCGAAGGTATCACAAGCCCTGACGGACGTGTACTTGGTAAGATGGCTCATTCAGAGCGTATCGGTGATGGCGTAGCTATCAACATAGTAGGCAACCAGAATCAGCATATATTTGAGTCCGGTGTTGAATATTTTAAATAATATTTTATATGATGCAGGAGCCAGAAGCAGATAGCAATGTATATATAAACTGTCTGGCAATGGAACAGTCCATGGCATCAGTTAAGTGATAAAACTCCCTATATAGAGAAGAATAATATTAAAGCAAGCTGCTTTGAAATACATTCTTTATATGGGGAGTTTTTGATGTTTTATGTCCATTTTATTTTAATTGTGAATTTGTGGAGGATACGTTATAATTATTTGTGGGTTATATGTGTTAGATGTTAAGTGTATATATCCATATATTTACAGTAGTGAAAAATAAATAGGAGAATAATTTATGTTTGGTCATTTTAAGAAAAACAAAGAACTGGAAGTCATGATTATGTCAATTGATTCCAATGCCGCCAATAATTATAAAGATGCGGCGCAGGAAGATCTAAAAGAATTTGAAGATAAATATAACGAGTTGAAAAATAATGGGAAATTAAGTGAAAAACAGATAACTTTATATGGTCAGAAAATCAATGAATATAAGAAAGACATGCAGGAGTTTACGCATAAAGACCAGAAACCATACTGGAGTTGAAAATTCCTCCATTGGTATTTAAACTTAGAAAAGAATACACAAGGCGGTTTGAGATAAAATGACAGATGAAGCTAAACTAAGATTTATAACAAATTTCGGACAATGTCCTATTGTATTGCTTATATCAGGAAGGCATATGCAAGATCAGATAGCTGGAATATACGAAGAAACTAAGCGTATAACAAGCTGTAAATTTGATCTTTGTGAGCTGATGATAGATGACTGGGATAAGCTGCTTACCCCATGGGAAGTAGATGCCTGTATGAAAAACAGGTCATTTTCGGGAAAGGGTCATGAGCTTTTAAAGCAGATTGAAGATGAAATATTACCTGCAATTGATGAAAAGCTGCATGAGCATGGCAGAATATATGTTGCAGGCTATTCTCTTGCAGGTCTTTTTTTATTGTGGGCACTGCACGAAAGCAATAAATTCGATGGTGCTGTATCATGCTCCGGTTCACTGTGGTATCCGGGCTGGGATAAATATATGGAAGATGCGTCATTTCAAAGAGATGCCTATATATATTTAAGTCTTGGAGATAGGGAGTCAAAGGCCAAAAACCAATATATGAAAAACGTTAAGAAAGTTACAGAAAGGCAGTATAAGATATTGCAGAATGACAGTAATGTTAAAGATGTGGTATTGGAATGGAATACTGGCGGTCATTTTTCAGATGTGGAAAAAAGGATTGCTAAGGGAATTGGGTGGATAGTACAAAAATAAAATTTCTATAAACTCCCTTGACCTAAAGTTAACTTTAGATTATATAATGTAGAAAATAAAATAATAGTATTAAAAAGTCTGCCAAAATTTTTATGCTTTTATAAAACTGGCAGCTTAACTGTTATTGAATGACAAATCTTAAAATACAGAAAGGATATGGTAAACATTATGTACTTAGACAAAATCACAGGACCAGATGATGTTAAAAAATTATCGATGGATGAACTTAGCACACTTGCAGGTGAAATGCGTGAGGCACTATTCAACCGACTTACTATAAAAGGCGGCCATTTTGGACCAAACTTTGGTGTGGTTGAGATGACTATAGCAATGCATTATGTATTTAACTCACCTGTAGACAAGTTCGTATTTGATGTATCTCACCAGACATATCCTCACAAGATGCTTACAGGAAGAGCGTATGGATATACAGACAAAGAAAGATTTTATGAAGTTTCTGGATATTCAGATCCATCAGAAAGTGAGCATGATTTCTTCACAATAGGTCATACTTCAACATCTGTAAGTCTTGCAACAGGTCTTGCAAAGGGAAGGGATGCTGTAGGCGGTCATGAGAATATAATTGCGGTTATTGGTGATGGTTCACTTAGCGGAGGCGAGGCTCTTGAAGGTCTTGATTTTGCAGGAGAGATGAATTCCAATATAATAATCGTAGTCAATGACAATGAACAGTCTATAGCAGAAAATCATGGCGGCATATATAAAAATCTTGCAAAGCTTAAAGAAAGCAATGGTGAGTGTCAGGAAAATCTATTTAAGGCTATGGGACTTGATTATGTCTATGAGCCTGATGGCAACGATATAGAAAAACTTATTGCAACATTTAACAAAGTTAAGGATATAGATCACCCTGTTGTAGTCCATATCCATACACAGAAGGGTAAAGGATATGCGCCAGCAGAAAAAGACCGTGAGAGCTGGCACTGGTGTATGCCATTTGACAGAGAGACAGGTAAGGCAACAGTATCATTTGACGGTGAGGATTATAGTACAATTACAGGTGATTTCCTTCTTGACAAGATGAAGAAGGACAGATCAGTTGTATTTGCAACTGCTGCCGTTCCTTCAAATGTAGGATTTCCAAAGGTCAATCGTGAAAAAGCAGGAAGCCAGTATATAGATGTAGGAATTGCTGAGGAGCAGGCTGTGGCAATGTGTTCAGGTATAGCAAAGAATGGCGGCAAGCCCGTCTTTGGAACAAATGCAACATTTGTACAGCGTACTTATGACCAGTTTTCTCATGATGTATGTATCAATAAAAGCCCTGTTACAACAATTCTTAATTACACTTCATTGTTTGGACTTAATGATGTAACTCATCTCGGTATATACACAATAGCAATGCTTAGCAATATTCCTGAACTTGTATATCTTTCACCTACCTGTAAGGAAGAATATCTTGCAATGCTTGACTGGAGTATTGAGCAGAACGAGCATCCTGTAGTCATAAGTATACCGGGCAATGGTGTTCACTCTGCAAAATATGATGTAGACAAGGATTACAGCGATATAAATACTTATAAAATATGCGAAAAGGGTGAAAAGGTAGCTGTACTTGCACTCGGTGACTTCTTCCAGCTTGGAGAAGATGCAGCAGCATGGATAGAAAAGAAGATAGGAACTAAAGTTACTCTTATAAATCCTCGTTTTGCATCGGGACTTGATGAGAAAATGCTTGAGTCCCTTAAGAAAGACCATAGTGTCATCGTAACGCTTGAAGATGGTATTCTTGATGGAGGTTTTGGCCACAGAGTTGCAGCTTATTATAGTGCATCTGATATGAAAGTTTTGAACTTTGGACTTAAGAAGGAATTTTATGATAGATACGATTCTTCAGAGCTTATGAAAGAAAATCATCTCACAAAAGAGCAGATTGCAGATGATGTAGCAAAATTGTTTTGTTAGTATCGTTTTTTACAATACACAAAAGCCGCTTCGTTTTATTATAATACCAATGAAACAGTCAAGGGCGCCTGTAGTTAATACAGGTGCTCTTTTTGTATATACATAAATGTGTATGCATCTGGCACAAAGTAATACAAATGTACTTTGAATTATAAAAAGGAGGTCAGCATAATGAGTGAGATTAAAGCAAGGAGAATAGAGAATCATCCAATACTGGGTGAATCACCCGATATGAAAAGTGTGAAATTTACATACAATGGTGTGACGATGGAAGGATATGAGGGAGAGCCGATAGCAACAGCTCTTAAGGCAAATGGAATTATGGCACACAGATATACAGCCAAGACACATGAGCCACGAGGTGTATTTTGTGCGATAGGCAGATGCACTGATTGTGTAATGATAGTAAATGGCAAACCAAATGTGAGAACATGCATTACTCCGCTAGAAGAAGGCATGGATGTAAGAACGCAGTATGGAGTATCTGCAGAAAGGGAGGACAGTTAAATGAAGATAGAACGTTATGATGTGATTATAGTAGGTGCTGGTCCTGCCGGATTATCAGCTGCAATTGAAGCAGCAAAAAATGGACTTAAGCCAGTACTATTTGATGAAAATGCAAGACCGGGCGGACAGTTATTCAAACAGATACATAAATTCTTTGGATCAAAGGAACACAAAGCAAAGGTAAGAGGTTTCAGAATTGGTGATGAGATCAGACATTTCAAAGGAGATGCCGTACTTGTAGCAACAGGTGCATCAGAAAACATGGTCAATTTCAAAGGCTGGACACTTCCCGGTGTTATAGGAGCCGGAGCTGCACAGACAATGATGAACCTTCATCATATTACTCCGGGTGAAAAGGTTCTTATGCTTGGTTCTGGTAATGTTGGACTTGTAGTAAGTTTTCAGCTTATTCAGGCAGGCTGTGAAGTGGTTGCACTTGCAGATGCTGCTCCAAGAGTAGGTGGATATGGTGTTCATGCAGCAAAGGTTGCAAGAACAGGAGTTCCTTTCTATCTTTCTCATACAATAGTTGAAGCAGAGGGTGAAGATCATGTAACAGGTGTTACAATAGGTCAGGTCGGTCCTGACTGGAAAGAGATTCCTGGAACAGAAAAGCATTTTGATGTAGATACTATATGCCTTGCAGTTGGATTATCTCCTATGTCACAGCTTCTTAATCAGGCAGGCTGTGAGATGTCAGATACAAAGGGCGGATATGTTCCACTTTGTGATGCGGCAGGGGCAACAAGTGTTTCTTATTATCCTCCAACTGTGCGTAAAAACGTATTTACTGTGGAAAAGTCATCATAAGAAAGAAAAAAATTTCAGCGTTTTTACAATAACTTTTTTATTAAGTTCAGTCGGAAGGCTGAACTGTTACTATTGATGATAAAGATAATGAGCTCATTCTTGCTTTTCCGGCAGATGGTGCGGAGAAAAAGGAATGTCAGAAATTTATTGATTTTGTACAGGAGAGAGGAGAATAGAATATGAGTAAATTAAATCCGGAGAATCCTTTTTTTGAATTTATGGGCAATGTAGGAGATTTGATCTTACTTAATCTTCTCTTTATTGTATGCTGTATACCTGTTGTTACAATTGGAGCGGCTCAGACAGCTATGTATCAGGTGATGATGCGCAGAGTTAGAAAAAAGAGCAATTACGCAGTACGGGAATTTATAACCGGTTTTAAAAATAAGTTTAAGAACAGCACAAAATTATGGATAGTATTTTTATTGACAGGAGCGCTTTTAATATTTGATGTTTTATATATGGGAAGATCATGGAATGTTATAGGTATTGGTGTAGGCTGTCTTATTTTTATATGGAGCATACTTTTCAGTTATGTATTTCCATTGGAGGCAAGGTTTGACAATACATTTAAGAATACATTGAAAAATGCAGCATTTATGTCTGTAAGACATTTTCCATATACAGTTGCGATAGTTATCCTTAATTGTATACCTGTTGTTGCTTTTATAGCAGGTGGTGCAATAGTAGGACTTCTTACACCTATATTTCTTGTGATTGGTTTTTCGATTGTAGCCCGTGTTAATTCAATAATGTTTGAGAAAATATTTGCAAATTATGGTGGATAAAAATGGAGGATTAAAATGAGTATATTAAAATTAAAACCAAGTTGTAAAGATTATCTGTGGGGTGGTCACAGACTTGTCGATGAATATGGAAAAGAATATGATGGCGATATCCTTGCGGAGACATGGGAACTTTCATGTCATCCTGACGGACCATCATTTGTTGAGAATGGAACATATGCAGGTAAAACACTGCTTGAATATATAGAGGGTGAAGGCAGGGAAGTACTTGGAAATAACTGTAAACGTTTTAAAGATTTTCCAATACTTATAAAGTTTATTGATGCAAGAGACAACCTGTCTATTCAGGTTCACCCTGACAATGCATATGCACTTAAGAACGAGGGTCAATATGGAAAAACAGAGATTTATGATAACAATCATGTCGGTTTGGGGTTTGTTTTCTACATTGGGGGCGGTTGATCACACAGCACAAATGTTTTGTGCAGGCACAGGAAACCTTGTCCAAAGGGGTTTTGGTAATTTTTTAATAATGTTGTTTTTTGGAGTGTTGATGGGGATTGCAATATATAAACCAATAGTGAATTCCAATCTATTTACGCAATTTCTTGATAATTTGACACTAAAGGATGATGGGGACGAATAATAAAGAGGGGAGATAGTGGTAAGAGTATTGTGGATGAGGCAAAAGTAAAGGGAAGAGCTGCATTATACAGGGTGTCGGAGTTCTTAGGAATTAAGAAAAAACTTCTTGATATCCGGGAGAATGTAAGAGGTGCAATCAAGACCACGGATAAGGATATAGCAAAGACAGCAC
>CAZFFA010000088.1:0-9876 GCA_964517955.1 uncultured Jutongia sp.
GGAGTGGTATTCAGTTTTACAAATTTACTCAATCACAATCTACGGTCCATCACAAAACCGTCATAGGACTAAGCCTCGCAAACCCTTGATTTTACTGGATTTGTTCGACCTGTCACAATTATACCGCAATCCCCCGAACCACCTACTACAAAGATATTATTATTTCTAAGTGTATCTGATTTATAACGAAAACGAACATTTTCAGAAAGCACTTTATTCATGGGATGAATATTATCCATCTGCTTTTCCATCTTTTTCAGTTCCTTTTTCTGCTTCTGCTTTAATTTCTTGACATTTTTCTCTGCTAGGTGTTTTTCCTTTTTTCCCTCGGTATGTTTTGCAATCTCTTGGTATTCTGCTATGGTTTCATTCTGTAAATTCACAGGAAGCTTCTTTTGATTGCTTTCCTGCACCTCTTCCTCTGATGCAGCATATTTCTTGTTAAACGCTGCAATATCTCCCCATTTGGCTGTTCCATATTCCTCACCATGCATGAGATTATAACTAAGTTTTACCCAAGCCTGTGCAGCTACAACCATCCATATAAGCATACCTAAAAACATGATGATTACCGTTTTATCATTATAATCCTTAGATGGATGCAAAATACAATAAAGCAAACTTTGATAGATATGTCGCCACTTAAAATCAACCTTTTCAGAATAAATACCGCTAATTGCATATGACAAGTACAGTGTAATAGGAACACTCACAATACATCTTATCTGAAACTGTTTTTTGCGAAAAGATACTCTATCGCTTGATACCGATTTCTGCCGTCTTTTCCATGGTTTTGACAAAATCATCCACTCCCTTCTCCCCTTGCACCTTAAGCACCCCCTCTAATAGCTTTTCGTTATTCATATGAAAATCACGCAGTTTTTTCCCATCTCCACTAAATTCCAAAATACTTGAATCCTCTGTTTTCTTTAGATAGACCAACAACCTTTGCTTACCACTTGCTAACTGTTCCACAAATGTCTCTGTCTTTGGAATAATCATACAGCGAACCACCTCTGTCTTTTCATCCATATATTCAGGCAAATTTGCCACATAATGATTTTTATCCTCTGCCACCATCTGTGCCATATCAAAAGTAAACGGAATGTATTCTGGATTTGCTTGTCGTTCTTTCAATTTTTCCAATGATAATACTTGCCCCATTATTCTCTGCGCCCTAGACGGTTCCTTATTCAAATCCAGTTCTATCTCATTTTCCTCTAAATCCTTTGTAATCATTTCCATTTCAGGCGCAACAGTCTCCTCATCACGCCCTATGGGAAAATCCGGAAATAAACCCTCGCTTCCTTTACCAACTTTTAACGACTTTACATAGTCTAGTTTTTCCTTATCCACTCTGCTAAATGCCTGACAGAACTTATCCCCTTTTAGAACTAATGGCATCTCTTCTTGCACCACACCATTGTACATATGGAATTGTGGAATTTCTTCATTTCTATTAATTGCAGTAAAAACAGTTTGTCCATCATCAAGAAGCAAACAATCTGACTTATTTACTACCATTACATGATCAAATGCAGCATTCGTCTTTCCTTTTGGCATCTTAAAATGATAGCTTTTGTCATCTTCCTTTAGTAAAAGAGACTCCAGATTCAAGCTAATGGGAATATAGTTTTTATCCTGAATCCACCCTTGAATCCGCTTTAACTGCTCACTATAGATTTGCTTCTTGTATTCATTTTCTGCTAACTCTTTAAGAATATCATCCCCTGTGGACTTTCCATCAATTTTCTCTGCGGTTTCAACATAACCTTCTAAATCAATATCTCTCGGTTCATCATGCATATCCTTATGCTGTTTTTGAAATTGTTCCACTACAAAGCGAACCTTGTCTGTGTCCTGCGGATTATAGGCTATTTGTGTATAACCATCTCCTATATTCAAATCAGGAAGCTCCGCAAAGGATACATGAAGTTTCTTAAGCTGATCATAAAACTCTATCAAATCCTTATTTACTTCAATCTCATTCCCTGATACATCTGTTTTGCCTTCCAGTGGAATATTAAGAATGTTATAGTTGGCACCTGTTAATTTTTCCAAATCAGCGAGTCGCATAGTGTTGTGTCGCCCAATACTGGCATAATGCAATCGCATTCTTCTCTGCATATTTTTCACTTTTATAAAGTCCACACCACCTTTTGCCCCCTTTGCTGTAAATCGAAGAGCTCTCCCCAATGCTCCCATTCCTCTTCCATACAATTCGATAATCTGTACTAAATTTGATAATTCCTCACTCATAAGCTACCTCCCTCTGTTTTACAAAAAAAGAGAACCTATGATAAATGCTATGATTACAGATACAATTTCTGTAACAATTAGTATTATCCAAGTTCTCTTTTGATTTCCTTTTGCCTTTGCAAGCTGATTTTGTAAAAATTCTTTTTCCTCGTCAACCTTTTCCTGACCTTCTCCATGCATCGCTAACCAAAACTCAATACATCGCCTCATTTCCTGAGCTGGTTTATTTACCTCTGCCATTTCTAGGATTTTTTCTTCTGGCATATTTGCCCCCATAGCCTCTGTAAGCACTAACATCTGTGTAGCGGACAAATGGTCTGAGTGAATCATATATTGATTCACTGCTTCATAAGGAATGTTGCTAGTTTCTTCGATTGAATCTTCTGTGGAATCAGCAGTCTGTACTTCTGCTGTTTCCTCCATTGATTTCTCTATCGTTTCCTTTGACTCCGTTTGCGAATCCTCTATCTTAGTTTTCGAATACGTACTAGCAAGCAATTGATTTAACTGTTCCAATGGCGTTTTGATATCTCCTGCCTCTTTTCCACTCACTACCACCGCTTCATCAATGCCCAACACCTCACTTAACATCCGAAGATGCTTAATAGCTGGCTCTTTTGATTGATAATCCAAGTGTTCCAATTGCTCATCCGTGGCTTCATAGATAATCGCCAACATAATCATTGCCATTTCTATAAAGTCATCTGTAGTAAGTCCTGCCTTCTCCGTTTCTCTTTGAAATCTCTCTATTTGTTCATTGGTCATATTCTAATCCTCATTTCTAATGTTTCTTTGGTTTTTCCTCTGGGATATATGTTCTTTCTTTTATCTTGACTGGTTCTATCTGCTTATTTTGTTGCTGCGTTTCCTCTTCACTGTTTATCCTATGAATTCTCGACATCATCTGCTCGCTAAAAGCTTTATCGAATTTTACTGGCTCCGCTGGTCCTTTCATTACTTTTCTGCCTTTAACAATCACAATTCCATAACCATTACATTCCTCCATTAATTTTCTAATGGCATGCACACTACTCTCATGCATCTGCAAGCTAGTATTCGTCCTGCGATAAAGACTTCTAGCTTCCATCATTTTGCGAATTTGCGCTTTTTGATACTCTGACAATTGGTCATATTCTATAAATGTACGCATGCGAATGGTTCTCCAGCCTTTTTTACTTCCACTATGATTTGTAATGCGCTCCGCAATCTCTCCTGGCTGATATCCTGTTCCAAGTCGATAGCTTCTTATTGCTCTAGCCTTACCTGGCGGTGTCAACGCAAGGTACAATCCATAATTTCTCGATACTCCTTCACGCAAAGTATAGTGATAATCTACCTGCAGCCTTCTTTTGAAATCCTTATAAGACTTTGCTTCCTTGATACAGGTATCTATATCTTTTCGCACCTTATCTACCCATGTTCTTGTTTTTTCTTGTGTACTGTTTTCTATTAACACATCAGAGCGTTTGGACAACTTGTCCAAACGCTCCTCACTATCAAGCTTCATTGGAATATCATAATTTCTACTATAATCAAGGTTTTTATCCTTTTCCTTTAATGCTCCAATATGATATTTAGCTGCAAGGCGATTGGTTAATGGTTTAATTTTCCGTTCCCAATCTCCCTTTGCAAAATTAAATTTTTTTCCTTCTCGACTTACCGAATTGAATACCAAATGCATATGTACATGATTGCGATCACTATGAGCTGACACCACATAATCATAGGAATCCCCAAGATATTCCTCAGCCCATTCCTTAACAAATTCAAAGGCCTCTTTATGAGTAATTGTTTCATCCTTAGAAAAAGAAAACTTAAAATGATATCCTTGTCGTTTTCCTCTTGTGGGATGAAGCTTTTTAGTCAACATAAATGCATTTGCGATTTGCTCAGCGGTGATTCCCACATTTCTATAGCTTAAGCCTCCTGTTTTTTTATCATTAAGCACATATGGAATCGCTGTTTTCAAATGTTTCTCTGACATAATAGGATCCATTTTTATAATCAACGACAAAAAGATCACCCCCTAACTAATCGTAGCGCCCCCTAACTTGTCCAAACGCTACTACTCACAAATACATTTTTGTATCATTTCAGTAAAATCAAACATTCGCTCCAAATATCGCACCAATTCCTGACTTGGTTCCACATACTGATATTCATTATATTTTTTTGCTATCTGATTTATATTGGTTCCAATCTTATGTATTTCATAAATTGTCTTTTCAATTGCCTCATTGTATTCTTTTCTTGTTATCTCAGGTGGACTGGCAGCCACACGCCTAATATAATCACTGACTGTTATATGCTCCTTTTCTGCTTGCTTTCTTATCTGCTCTTTTTCCGCAGGTGTTAGTCTTAACTTTACAATCTCTGTTCTATTTTCATGCTTCAAATTTTCTCACCCCCATTCAGTAAAGTAGCGTTTGGACAACTTGTCCAAACGCTACTACTAACATCATCAACTGACATCACTTAACTTACTCATTTTTACATTAATTTTCTCATTTTTAGGACTTTGCAAGATACGGAAACTGTGTCCACAGATTTCCAAGACAACTTACATCACTTCGTGATGCAAGTGCCTTTCTTGCAAGGGGATTCCCCCTTGGACCCCAAATATTAAATATACATATAGCAAGCAATACAGATAATTCTCTCTAAAGGATTTTATCTGTGTTTCTTCTTGGATTTATTTTTCTTCAACTTGCCTTTCTTAGCTTTTTTCTTTCCCTTGTTCTTCTTGGCAGCTTTCTTCTGACTAGCCTTTTTCTGCTTTTCTATTTTCACTTTATCTTTCGCCTGCTGTGCTTCCAAAGCTTTTCTTTCTGCTTCCTGTTTTGAAAGATTCATTTGCTGAATTTGTGCTTCTGTATAATCCGTATCTGCTACAGAATACTGTGTCGATTTTAGATTATAATTTACCTGCAATATATGACCATCTGACAACAGTACAAAGCTTGTCACATTAAAATCATTTTCCTTGGTTATCTGAAAATTAAGCTTCTTTGCATATTTGCAAGAACGCTGCTGACAAGTGCTAACGATACTGGCAACCATATTTTCATATGCAGTATCACTCATAAACCCAAGAAACGGCTCCAAACCACTTACATCAATTCCAAGCTCTTGTGATGTAGGTGGTAATGTATCCTCTTGCACCACTTCTTCATCCACGGAAATCCCACTGGCACTTACTGCATTTCCTGTCGTTACATCAGTAGTTCCATCACTATTTACATCATTTTCTGATAGCATCACTTGGCTAGAATTCTTATGATGCAACACTGATGTATATATCCCCTTTCCAATGAGACCAAGAACAGAAATGATACTCAAAATGAAAACAAGAGAAAGCAATATCATCTGCTTCCCCTTGCCACGATCACGCATATGCCAATATAATTTTCTAATCTTCTTCATCGGATAATCCTCCCATTAAAAAAGACAAAAACTCATGCAACTCTATCAATTCATCCTTGGTATCACATAAAATCTCCAGATTCATACAATACTTTCCATCATCATTTTTATAATAAGAAAACATCTCTCCCTCATCGGATTTTTCCGTTTGAATATTGATTTGAGCATGCTTTTTCTTTGTATTATCATTGGACTTTTCGAAAACCTTTTCTTCTTCTAACTGATCTTCATAAATATAATCTGTGCTTTTATAATCACGTTGCTGCTCTTCATCCATAAATCTCACATACTTTCGAAATGGCAATCTGTATTTTTCACTCTTAATAGCTCTTTCCATAGCTCTTCCAGATGCCATTGATTCTCTGGCATGATAAACCGCATTGTCATAGGCAGCTAAAATAAACTTCTCACATTCTTCCTGGGGTGCATTTCCATACACAAATCCTTGCTCATCTTCACCCACAACGATTTTTCCCTGTAATGCCATTTTAATGCGTTCCTTATCTAGTGCACAACAACGTGCAAATGTTAATCCTGATCCGTATTCTCCCATAATTCTAATCCTCACTTTCTATTTATCCCATTTTTTTAATCTTCTAAAATAAGTAAAATTCGTATAAGCACCAAACATCGGTCCTTCGGTATTTCCTGTTAAACTTGATCCTGAGCTGCTAGTACAATGTAGCCATACCTTGGTTCCATTTTTTAACTGTCCACAATAAATCCCTACATGGTTTGCTCCACCAGTTCCAGCAGTTTTACTTTTTAATCCTATATCGCCAGGACGAAGATTCCCTGCACTAATATCCTTAAATTTTCCAGAGTCCTTAAAAGTAGCTGTGGTGGACGCATACCCAATATAGGTGATTCCTGATTTATGAAATGACCATGCTGTAAAAGAGGAACAATCAAGATAGGAAGGATTGTCCGTTCCGTTATCTTGTCGTTTATCCATGCTATACTCCACACTACCTATAAGTGATGCACCCTTTTCAATCATTTTCCAAACATACTCTGGAGCATCATTATTTTCCTTAAGCTCTTTCATGATTTTATCCGCAGAGTCATTGCTAATCTTAGTTTCTGGATTTGCGATATAATATCTCAGTACATGTGGTACATAATCCACATCGCCGTAACCACTGACATGAAGCTGTGCCTTCATCTTATTGGAAAATATGACTGCGTTATCCCGACTGTAGCCACCATAATTTTTTATTGCCCAATCTATGTAGCCATTGCCAAAGTTATACCCCTGAATGGCTAGTTTTATCGCATTAATATCACTAGAGTCTTTGCACTTTGCTTTCTTCAAACAGTCAGCCAACTCATGAGTACCGCAATCAATACTTTCCTCTGGGGTATCAATTGGTGGATTGATATTGTAATAGCTCTGCTCTGTTTGCATTACATCTGGTGGATTTCCAGAAGACTCCTGCTGAATCATTGCCAAACAAAGATCTACATAATCTTCAATTTCGTATTTTTCACAGTACTGTTCCACAAGTTCTCTGTATGCTTCGACCTGCGGTGTAACCTGTGCTTGATAAGAAGAAGCATCTTCGTTTTCCGCTGCTCCTGCACCACCAACAATCAAACCAATAACACCTCCCACGATACCTATTATCAAAGCAACCAATAATACAAGCCATGTCACTGGATTTGTAAGCATTGCAGTAACTGCTTTCGACATAACGGAACCTATCTTTTTCATAGATTCTTTCATTGCTTTAATTCCAGTTTTGGTAGCCTGTTGACTAGCCTTTGCATCTCTCTTTACATCCTTTTTCATTCGCTGTTTTTGAATCTGTTTTTGTACAATTCCAGAAACTTTCCTAGAAGATGATTTTGCAAGCTGCGCTGGTATCACTTGTGGAGATGCTCTTCCTTGATTTGTTCCATAACTCTTTTCACTTTCCTCTGCACCCATTAGCAACACACCAAGTGCATATACCGTTGCTTCTTTATAACTGGAAACTCCCTTATAACCAAAAGAAGCTGCATCCCCTACACTCTTCCCATTGGAAGAATTAAGAAATGCAGCTTTCTTACTTTCCTCTATTTTATTTTTTACCTTTCTCGCTTTTTGTTGCTCTCGTTTTATCTGGTCCTTTTTGATTATTCGCGATTTCTGTTTCTCCGCGTTTACTTTTTTGGTAGCAAGTTCCTTTGCCTGTTTTAAAATTCTTTTCTGAGAATTTCTATCCAGACTGTAAAAGAGTTTCTTGGCTGGTTCGCTAAGGGATTCCACAACTTCATAATCGGTTTTGTCCATATTTCACCTACTTTCCTGCAATAAAAAAGAGCACTTACAAATGTTTTTTACACATCAATAAATGCTCTCATAACTTTCTTTTTATAAACTATTCTTCCAGTCCTTCATTTTCTCTTTTTAAGAATTCCTTGATTTTTTCCGTACTAGGAAGTTCCAATTGATATTTTGAAACAAAAAGATTTGCATCTGCACCAATCATAGTATATTCCGCCATTTCTTGCCCAACCTCTGTACACATAATTATTCCAATTGGTTCATTGTCCTCTGGAAGCATGATATTCTTTTTATAATATGCAAGATACATATTGACCTGAGCAACATCTGCATAATCAAGTCTTTTTGCTTTAAGATCAATAATAACATGTCTTTTTAATATTCGATGATAAAACACCAGATCCGCTTTAAAATATCTATCATCGATTAGCATTTTCTTCTGACGTTCTTCGAAACAAAATCCCATACCAAGTTCTAATATAAAATCTTGTAGATTATCAATAAGAGCTTTTTCCAAATCCGACTCTTCTATTACATCTTTAGCATTTAATCCTAAAAACTCAAATACAAATGGAGATTTTATGTCAGTTGATATTGTTGCAATTTCCGCATTATCTTGAACAATCTTTGCAAGTTCTTCTGGTTTCTTGCTCCAACCACTGCGTTCATAATAATTGCTATCTATTTGCCTTTGTAATTCGCGCACACTCCATGTACCTTTAATCGCCATTATCTCATAAAATGCACGCTGTAATTCATCTTTTATTGGTAATATAGCTGCAAGATGAGTAAACGATAGTTTATTGAACAACTTACTTGGATCCACAATAATACTTGTATCCTGATTCTCTCTATTATCCAACACACTATCTACTTCAGGAGATTGGCTAATCAGTGATTGGCTTATTTTATCTGAAATTTCTAATTGGCTAATCACTGATTGGCCAATTGATGAATCAACAATAAAATTGCCAATTTCTTCCTTTAATTGCGGATATGTAAGATAAAATTGCCTATACAACTTCAATGTCGAAACAGCATATTTATTTCCTAATCGTTTAGAAAGATTTTGTAAAAGTTTTTCACCATATTTTGCTCTGTCACTTCCATTTTGCTCATACTCTGTGATATAAAATCCTGTAATCCAAGCTTTTACTGTCACATGCCTATTTATGACGAGCCTAGCATTATTTTGTAAAACTTGGTTTGTATATTCTATTCTCTCAACAAGTGTGTTAAAATCCACGTTATTACCCATATTTAAGCTCCTTAACCATCTCTCCAACAAAAAAACTATCTTTTTATAAATGCAAAATCTCTATTTAGTATTACCTACTTTTTATAAAGCATATATACCAAATTTTGGAATCTCAATTTTTTATTCTGTCTGGAAAATATTTTCAAATTTCAGCCTTATTATAAATATACCAAATTTGATGAATATCTTCCACTATTAATTAAGATTTAGTTCATGGAAATTCGTATTGAAAAGCTTATACAAATCACAATCCCTATCTACCGTATTATCAAATGGAACAATCTTATCTCCAAATCGAATAAGACCAGTTCCACTATCTCCACCATTGACACATTCGATCTGCTGTTTACTAATAGCAAATAAATCTTCCACAGTTTCCTGATCCATCTTTCCTTGATCAAGAAGTACTGTAAACTCTGAGTTTGAAAGCATCGTCATAGTACTACGATTTTGCTTGGCATCAATTAAGTTCTGACTCATTCCTGTACATATTCCACCACGCTTACGCACCTCACGCCACATACGCTCAATGGCTTGTAAACTATACTCAGAACCCCAAAGCTCATGAATTTCATCCACCCAGACCCAAGTAGCAACTCCATCTGCTTGATTATACCTGAATCCGTGAAGTTCATCCTTTTTTGCAACCAGCTCTCAAAACAGAACT
>CAZFFA010000089.1:0-9862 GCA_964517955.1 uncultured Jutongia sp.
CACAAATCTATTTTTTAAAATTTCGTCAATTTTTACAATGGTCTGAACAGTAACAACTGTTACTGATTAAGGTGTCAAAATAAAATTATAGGTTGACAATATGTGCTTATGGTAATAGAATGTAAATGTAGAGATAATAAATTTTTACAGTCACGTAATTTGTTTAGATCTACTAAAACAAGGCTTTATGCCGAAATCAGAAGCACCGACGGGTGCTTCTTTTTTTCTATTTTATTATAATATTTGGGAGGGGGCAGACAAATTAATATATTACTAATTTGTCTATGATAGAAATAATGGCTTTTAGAGTTATATTGATTGAAAGTGAAGTGACTATAAAGGTAAAGTTAAATAACCTTATAATTACTAAAGATGATAATGATATATGGGTGCCTTTAGATGATATATCTATGATAGTCATGGATAATCTATCTACAATGTTATCGGCTAGATTGTTATGCCAATTGTCGGAGCAGGGAATAGGATTAATGTTGTGTAATCAGGAGCATTTACCAACTGGTTTTTATAGTGCATATGATAATCACAGCAGGGCATCTAAAGTTATAGGATTTCAGATTGAAAAAGATGTGGAATATTATGATCACGTATGGAAAAGGATTGTTGAGGCTAAGATATATAATCAGGCATCAGCTTATCAGAGACTGTTTGATGATAAGACCGGTATGGATAAAATTCTGAAATTCTCAACTGAAATATCTGAAGGAGACAAGACTAATCGAGAAGCACATGCAGCTAAAGTATATTTTAATCTATTGATGGGAACATCGTTTTCAAGAGGAAATGAGGATATATTATTGAATAGTGGTCTTGACTATGGTTATGCTGTATTAAGAGGGTTTATTGCAAGAGTTTGTGTTGGTTATGGGCTGAATACCCAGATCGGTATTCATCATAAGAATGAGTATAATCGTTTTAATCTGGTGGATGATTTGATGGAACCATTAAGACCAATTGTAGATATGGTTGCTTATAATTCCATGAAAGATGAAGAATATTTTACAAGAGAACATAGGAGAAAGTTAGTTAATATTCTTAATATGAAAATTATGTATAGGAATAAGAAAATGTACATATGCAATATGATTGAAAATTATGTGGAACAATTTGCTTCAATGATTATGGAAAGAACTGACAAAATGGTGCTGCCGGATATAAATGGATTCATTATTGAAGAGGAGAAAGATGAAATATAAAGTTATGAGAATGATATGTATGTTTGACCTGCCGATTGAAACAGATAAAGAAAAAAGGGCTTATCGTATCTTTAGAAAAAATCTTATAAAAGAAGGATTTATTATGATGCAGTATTCTATTTATGTAAGGGTCTGCCCAAGTAGAGAATATGCAAATCGTATTGAAGCACGTATTATGAAATTTATACCGGAAGAAGGAAATGTGCGATTATTGTGTGTTACGGAAAAACAATATACAGATATGAAATTATTGGTTGGCAGCAGAAATACTGCTGAAACAGCGATAGGAACGGAGAGATTTATTGTTATATGAGAGTTGATGTTACAGAATATGAAAAGGTTTATTCTTTTGAAATGCTTCCGATTACCCAATTGTGTGGTCAGAATATAGTCAAAAAAACTTATATACTAGAGTCAATCAGAAGATATTTTGGAATGTATAAATATCAGGAGGGGCAGGATAAGTGGAGAGATAATGTAAAGATAGATAACTATGTTATAGGGAGAAAGTATTTTACAGTAATATCAATTAAGGATATATCAGACATAGTTAATACTATAAAATGTTCAAAGCAAAGCCTTATGATGGAATATTTGAAACAGTTAATTCAAAAATTTGAACTACAGAAACATATGGACAATATCAATAATGAATTGGAAGAGATATTTCAGTTATTGAATGATGATATTAATAAGTTGGGCAATATTGAACTGGATTATTCAATGGCTGATGTATGGGATATGGTGCAAAAGTCGGATATAAATGGAAGTAGTCAGACACGACTTGATAATAAGACTAATTATGAATTGTTTTGTATAATGATAAATCTTATTGAAGAGGTAATGGAGCATAATCCCAGAAAAGAAATTATTATTTTAGAAAATGTAGATCATTTTCTTACAGTTGATGAGTATGCTGCATTGATTAAGAAGTTAAAGAATGTTGCAAAAAAGTATGCTGTATATTTTATTCTTACAACAAGTTTGGATGGATATGCAGAATGTGATAAAGATATTATATCAGGTATTACAGTATTTGGAGAAACAGACTTTCAAATGCCTGAGTTTGAAAAAATGATATATTTTATTGAGAATAATTATCCATGCAATAAGGAAATAACGCAAGAAAAGGCAGAAGTTATACTAAAAAAGATTATCCAGAGAATAGGACGTAAAAAGTATTTGTATTCTATAGAAGAGAATGTAGTATGTAAGTTGATTAATCAAACACTAATGATAAATGAAAAAGTTGATATAGAAGAGACAATGCCGGAAAAGGCTTTTCTAAAGTCATAAAAAATGTTATAATAGAAAGGCAGTAGTGTTTGTTCTAAAGTATCGTATTAGTATGAGGGAGACGTCCTGATTACAGGATTTGATATTTTAGTACCTAAACAAATTACGTGACTGTAAAACACGCAGCGTGTTGTAAACATAAATGGACTAATTTTAGTACCTAAACAAATTACGTGACTGTAAAACTCTTTGCATATTCCACATCTTACCTCGTTATTTTAGTACCTAAACAAATTACGTGACTGTAAAACAAAAGAATACTTAAAAAAACATGGCTATGATTTTAGTACCTAAACAAATTACGTGACTGTAAAACTTGCAGATCAGGGTGACGAGTGGTCATACGATTTTAGTACCTAAACAAATTACGTGACTGTAAAACTATTTAAAGCCGTAATCAACAAATATAGCCATTTTAGTACCTAAACAAATTACGTGACTGTAAAACTATAACAATGACTGACTGGATTGAGCAAAAATTTTAGTACCTAAACAAATTACGTGACTGTAAAACTAAGTTTCATGTATAATGGAATTGACAGTATTTTAGTACCTAAACAAATTACGTGACTGTAAAACAATTCCTGCGTTTTTGTTTCCATCTTATATATTTTAGTACCTAAACAAATTACGTGACTGTAAAACTTATTTTTCTTTTCTGCTAAATATCTTTCCATTTTAGTACCTAAACAAATTACATGACTGTAAAATTTTTCGTGTGCTACACTAGTACCCCCCTACTATTTCAGTACATAAATAAATCATATGACTATACACCTCATATAGAGTAAAATTACAACTTAATGTATATTTTTCTATGAGGTAACAGTTCAGCCATAAAGTAATAGGCAATACATATTTGAGCTTGCTCATTATATTATTGGCTATTACTTTATGGTGGAATAGCCTTTCATTTCTGAAATGAAATAAACAAAAGCTGCATAGCAGCGGCTGACAGCATAGCTGGCAGGTTTATGAATGTAAGAAATGAGAGGCTGAACTGTTACTCTACGGGCGTGATTGAATAGTTTTTATCTTGCGGTTGATTATATTTCATGCTATACTAAAATGATGAAAGTGATGACATCGTATTATTACTTCAGATTAAGACTAACATGAAAGACGAGGAATAAATTAAATGGATATGCAAATGAATATTAAGAGAAAACTCTACTCACCTGATGAGTTAAAAGAGAAAATGCCTATGACAGACAAGATGAAGGCAATCAAGGAGAAAAGAGATCAGGAAATAGTAGATATTCTTACTGGTAAGTCAGATAGAATGATGCTTGTTATCGGACCTTGTTCTGCTGATCGTGAAGATGCTGTTCTTGAGTATATCGGAAGACTTAGGGATGTGCAGGAAAAGGTTGAAGAGAAGCTTCTTATAGTTCCTCGTATTTATACCAATAAACCACGTACAACAGGTGAAGGTTATAAAGGAATTGCTTTACAGCCGGATCCTGAAGAAGATCCTGATATGCTTAAAGGTCTTTTGTCACTTCGTGAGTTACATATACGTGCTATTCAGGAGACAGAGTTTACATGTGCAGATGAGATGCTTTATCCTGAAAATCACAGTTACCTTTCAGATGTACTTTCATATGTTGCAGTTGGTGCACGTTCTGTAGAGAATCAGCAGCACAGACTTGTAGCAAGTGGTGTAGGTATACCGGTAGGTATGAAAAATCCTACATGTGGAGATATGGAAGTTATGCTCAATTCTGTACTTGCAGCACAGATACCTCATACTATCTCATATCGTGGATATGAAGTTGAGACACCTGGCAATCCTTATACTCATTGTATCCTCAGAGGATATGTTAAGCAGGATGGCAAGTGTCATTCAAACTATCATTATGAAGATCTTGAAAAGCTCTACGAAGCATACAGCAAGAGACACCTTGAGAATCCGGGTGTGATCGTAGATACAAATCATGCAAATTCCAATAAAAATTATCTTGCACAGATTCGTATATGCAAAGAAGTTCTTCATAGCTGCAAACTTTCAAATGATATACGTTCACTTGTAAAAGGTTTCATGATAGAAAGTTATCTTGAGGATGGCAACCAGAAGATTGGTGCAGGATGTTATGGTAAATCTATCACAGACCCTTGTCTTGGATGGGATAAGACAGAACGCCTTATTTATGATATCGCTGAGATATTATAATCGGATGGGTAATATTGTAGATATATCATGATGCAGGTGTCAAAATAAAATCAGAAAATTCAAAATAAGTAACTATACAATGAGTAAAATCAGGTATAGTTACTTATTTTTTCTGCTTATTATTGTCAAATTTCTAATATATTCGTAACAGTTCAGCCATATTCTTATAAATTGTATTAACATTTAGAAGAATAGACTCTAGAAGAACAGGCACATTGCCAGATATCCACATGCCCAGTGAAGTACGGCACATCCCCAGATATCCTGCTGTCTTTCGTATATATAGCTTAGCGCAAGACTTAGAGCAAATGCTCCAAACATAAAATAAAATCCAAATGGAATATGCATAAGTGAGAATAGAAGTGAGGTCAGGAGAACAGAAAAAAATTTCTGGTATTTAACTTTCATGAGAGACTTAACGCTTGTCTGCATAACGCCTCTTGCAAGGAATTCCTGAATAAATGCTGTAAAAATATATGTGTATGCACCATGACGGGAACCTCCTATATAATAAGCCTTTATCTGATAACCACACCATGTCAGGATAAGCTTGCTTAAAAGCAGCAAAGCACATGTGATAGTTCCTGTTATAAGTATCTCGATAATGTTTTTCTTCCATCTTTTAAAATTGGGAATAAGACCAATGTCTTTTAAAGAAAAGGTGGTGAAGAAAATTACTTCAAGGAACAGGATAAAAGAAATTCCTTCAATGATTTTGGTATATGTGGATGATTTAAGATAAATATTGAGAGTAAACTTCAATAAAGTCCACATAAAAAGGTATATACTTATACAGATGATCAGACCGGCAAATATATATGCACAGTCGTGTTCGTGATGACGAAGAGATACTCTGTCTGTAATATCTTCTATAAGAATGATCATTCCATTAAATTCATCATCTGAATGTGTCAGAAAATCCTCTGGTTTGATAAGGCTGACATCAATTTCAAAATAATGAACTTCATTTTCAGAAAGATATTTAATTGTTTTTCTTTCTGTAATTTCATGATTGTTAAATCTGTTTGAAAAAAATTTATTAAATGCCCTGTTTTTTGTATTGGACATAAAGTGTTTTTTGAAAGATTCGCCTATAATATCGTCATTGTCTATATTAAATATTTTTTTACATGCACTATTGAAGTATGTTATATTGCCATCTTTGTCAATAGTCATGATACCATCACTCATATTTTCAAAAATCATATCTTTTTGCTCTTGTGTAAGAGCAGAATTTGCGGCTGGTTTCATAGTATTACTTCCTTTTATATGATTTAAAATATACATTAATAATAAAACATTCTATTAATTAAGTAAATAAAAGAATGGAATAAATAAAAGACCTGATTATTGTAACATTTGTTAAATGCTTAAAAATATCTAAAAAAATATTTACTAAATGTCAATCTTAATATTGACTTTTATTTAAATATATTAGACAATACACAGAGAATAGAAAGAATGGAGATGATTGTGTGTTTGGATTTCGTCAGTTAATAGACATCTTAAAAAAGAGTCCGAAGAAAATAGTGTTCACAGAGGGTGAAGATCCTCGTATTCTTGAGGCATCATCACGTTTGCTTGCAAGCAGTTTCTTACATCCAATACTTATCGGAAATGAAGAAAGAATTTTTGAATCAGCAGAAGAGTGTGGTTTCAATATTCGTGGTGCTGAGATTATAGATCCTGATAAGTATGATAAGATGGATGAGATGATAGAGGCTTTTTGTGAGCTTCGTAAGAAGAAGGGAGTAACTCCTGAACAGGCTAAGAAGACATTAAGCCAGGCAAATTATTTCGGTACTATGCTTGTAAAGATGGGTGTTGCTGATGCACTTTTAGGCGGAGCTACATATTCAACAGCAGATACAGTAAGACCAGCACTTCAGTTAATAAAGACAAAACCGGGCAATAACATTGTTTCATCAGTATTTATACTTGTTCGTCCAAGTGCTACAGGTGAAAATGAAGTTATAGCCATGGCTGACTGTGCGATTAACATAAAACCAACAGAGGATGAACTTGTTGAAATAGCCGGAGAGGCAGCAGAGTGCGCAAGAATATTTGGTGTAGATCCACAGGTTGCATTCCTTAGTTATTCTACTTTGGGATCAGGTGCAGGTGAAGATGTTGATAAGATGCGCAATGCTGCAATGAAAGCAAAGGCAAAATATCCGGAGCTTCCTATAGAAGGTGAACTTCAGTTTGACGCTGCCGTATCACCTCGTGTAGCACGTACAAAATGCCCTGAGTCAAAGGTTGCAGGTCATGCCAATACATTTATATTCCCTGATATCAATGCCGGCAATATTGGTTACAAGATTGCACAGCGTATGGGTAATTTTGATGCATATGGTCCAATTCTTTTAGGTCTTAATGCACCGGTAAATGATCTGTCAAGAGGTTGCAACGCTTCAGAGGTATATTCTATGGCAATCATTACTGCAGCACTTGCATAAATATATCAATGTGAAAAAATGACCAAATTATAAATATTTTGTATAAAATTTTAATGTGTCGCTTGTGGGCGGCACATTTTTAGAGTAAAATTATAGGGAGATGAGTCGCATAAATTACTTGTGTGGGGAAGAAAATGGAGGGGGGAACAGATGATAGATAAATTTGTATTATCACATATAATGCCGCTTATACATGTTCCGGTGATGATATATGATGAAGAAGGAAAGTATGAGATGGCTCTTGAGCATATTGAAGAATATCAGATAATAGATCCGGAGAGATTTGTGGGCAAGGCAGATGACGATATGCCATATCTTATAGTTGATGATGAAGGTGTTACACTTTGTGCAATGTGGTCAAAAGCTGACAAAAAATATATTGTATTTGGTGAGATTGGTTTGTATAAAGGCATTGAACGCAACAATATTCATATACCTTTCTGTAGTAAGGATACATTCACATCTGCCGTATGTATAGCGTGGAAATCAATTTCAGGCAAAGAAATTGGAAAAACAGCTTTATGGCATACAAATGTTGTTCTGGACATTCCTATTGCAGAGGTCATGACTAAAGACATATTCAAATATCATGAAGAAGGAAAAGCGCACAATCCGTATGCACAGGAGTTAAGAGAGCATGACAGTATCAGGCGTGGTGATATTGAAGCTCTTAAGGCAAGTATAGATGAAGTGTATTCCGGAGAAGTAGGAAGAGTTGCATCTGATCCACTTAGAAATACAAAAAATATTGCGATATATGTTATCAGCAGTGCTGCAAGATGTGCAATAGAGGGTGGACTTCAGCCTGAAATGGCATTTGCAATGTCTGATACATATATAAGATATATAGAAGATGAACTTACTGATCCGCTTAAGGTTGAACATGTTGCAAGAGAGGCAGAGTTTGATTATACAAGAGAGGTCAGCAGTATAAATAACAACGGAACAGTCAACCCTCTTATGCTTCAGGTCAAAGATTATGTATTCAGACATATACATGACAATATACTTATCAGGGATATTGCAAAATATATAGGGTTTTCGCCTAATTATCTTTCAGAGCAGTTCAGCCAGAGCGAAGGAATTACATTGAAGCAGTATATTCTTGATGAGAAGATTAAAAGCAGTGAATATATGCTTAAATATACAGACTATTCATTGCAGGAGATCAGTTCATTTTGTGCTTTCAGTTCTCAAAGCAGATTCAGTGCATACTTCCAGAGAAAGAATGGAATTACTCCTGCAAAATATAGAAAAAAGTACCAAAAAGGACGAAATGAATAAAGTTAGAGTAGAAAAAGTATATAATGTGTTATAAAATGTATAAATAAATGCCCTATATCGTGTTATAGTAGCGACTGTTAATATTTTGGGACGATATTAACAGACACTTATAATGGTTTCTAATTTAGAAACTGGCTGTACAAACATGATAAGGAGTGAGTACATTATGGGTAAAATTAAGATTAAATTTGAAAGTATCGAAGACGTGAACAGGTTTGTCCAGATACTATCTAAGTATGATTCAGATTTTGATTTGTACTGCGGAAGCTATTGTGTTGATGCTAAGTCCCTTCTCGGTATCATGACAATGGATTTGAGAAATAGTATGTGGATGACAGGAAACTGTGACAACCAGGTTGCTGATAAGGTTATAAGAGAATTGGAAGATGTAGTAAGCATAGCAGCATAGTCATAGTAGAATTGAAGGTATATATAAGCACAATGGGCTTCACAATATATTGATTGTGAAGCTCATTTTTGATATAATGCTACGAAGATATAAAAGTTTAGGGTATTTTGAACAAAGTCTGTATGTAAAGTAAAGATAATGAAGTAAGGATAATGGATTGTAGAAACGAAACATGGAGGAATGGGATGAACAAAAGAGTAATAGCTGTATTTTTTGCTTTAATAATGATTTTTACAAATAGTAATGCTGCGTATGCAAAAAATTATCACGAAGATGATGTTGAAAAATATATTGTGGAGCAGATGCTTGCAGCAAATATTCTAGGCATGTCCATGTCTATAGTTACATCGGGGAGTGAAGTGTACAGTGCATCATTTGGCGACGTTCCAAATACTACATCTGATCTTGAAATAGGCAGTTTAAGCAAAAACTTTACAGCGTTGGCAGCTATGCAGCTTATAGAAGATGGAAAGCTTGATGCTGACAAAAAAGTATCGGAATATACTCCGGAATATAGCGGTGTTTCTGATGTGACAATAAGAGATCTTCTCAATCAGACAAGTGGAATATCAGAGGAAGAATATATAGATAATATATCTTCAGGCTCAGGAAAAGGTATGTATAAGGATGCCAATGGAAATTTTAATCTTTTGGGAAAGATTATTGAAAAAGTCAGTGGGCAGTCATATTCTGACTATGTAAAGCAGCATATATTTGATCCGCTTGGAATGAAATCAACTTATACAATTGATTCTAAGGAAGCAGCCTCTGAATATGTTAGTGGTCATAGCAATTTTTTTGGTCTTCCTGTTAAGAATAAAGGTGGGATTACAGCGCCTGATGGCTGGATAGAATCAGCATCATCCGGAATAATATCAGATGTTAAGGACATGGGAATGTACCTTCAGATGTATCTCAATGCCGGTGGCAAGATACTTACATATGATACAATGAATGAAATGCTTTCATACAAAGGAAATGTTCCATCCGGAAAAGGCATATTTGGAAAGTCAAGTACATACGGTAT
>CAZFFA010000090.1:0-1336 GCA_964517955.1 uncultured Jutongia sp.
GGGTTCAGTAATGCTTAAGAATGTTAAGAAACCAAAGCAGAGAATATTTGATGCGGTTAAAGAAGTATATGCAAGAGTGCTGTCATTCTGTCTGAGATTTAAGATAGTTCCTATAGCAATATCATTGGTTCTTCTTGTATTTAGTATATATGAACTTTCACGTACAGGCATGGTTATGATGGATACGATGGAAAGTAATCAGATATCTGTAAGCTTAAGCCTTGACAAAGATGTTGACAGGGATACAGCTTATAAAACTGCCGATGAGGTTACAGAAAGAATACTTAAAGTAAAAGGTATTGATAAGGTAAGTGTCATGGATGGAAGTGCTACTGCTATGGCAGCAGTTGGAGGTTCAAGCGGCAATAATTATACAAGCTTTTCATTTAATATACTGACAAAAGATGATATAAAGACAACGAGCCAGTTTAAAAATATTAGAAAAGAAATAGAGAAAAATACGAAAGATATCAAGTGTGATGAAATTACAGTTGCGTCATCTGCGCTTGGAAGTACATCATCTATAATGGGTGGTGGCATGGAAGTTGATGTTTATGGTTCAGACCAGCAGAAGCTTATCAAGATAAGCAAAGATGTTATGAAGATGCTTCAGGACATCAAAGGCTGTGAAAATGTTACAAACGGTCAGGATGAAAGCCAGAAGCAGATGCATCTTACTATCAATAAGAATAAGGCAGCACAAAAGGGACTTACTGTGGCTCAGATATTCCAGCAGCTTTCAGGTGATATAACTACAGATAAAAAAGCAGTAACACTTTCTGTAGATGATAAAGATGTTGATGTTAAATTGGTTGATGAAACTGACAAGGTAACATATGAAAATATCATGGATACAAAGATTACAGCAACTACAAAGAACAGCAAGGGTGAAGATGTTACAAAAGAATATAAGCTTTCTGATTTTGCTAAAGCAGAGGAAGAAGAGAGCATAAACAGCATAACACGTAAGAACCAGACACAGTACATTGCTGTAACTGCAGATGTAGCGGATGGTTACAATGCAACACTTCTTGCAAGAAAGCTTAAGAAGTCGATAGATAAATATGATAAACCGGAAGGATATACTGTAGAAATAGGCGGTGAATCAGATCAGGTAAATGAGATGGTTTCACAGATGGTAAGTGCTATAGCTCTTGGACTTCTTCTTATATATCTTGTAATGGTTGCACAGTTCCAGTCGCTGCTTTCACCGTTTATTATCATGTTCACTATTCCGCTTGCATTTACCGGAGGTTTCCTTGCACTTTACCTCACAGGTCAGGAGGTCAGCGTCATCTCAATGGTCGGCTTCGTAATGCTTTCGGGTATCATAGTT
>CAZFFA010000090.1:1346-9784 GCA_964517955.1 uncultured Jutongia sp.
TCACCATTTATCATATTGTTTACAATACCTCTTGCATTTACGGGTGGTATGATCGGTCTTTTGATATTCGGACAGCAGATTTCAGCAATGGCTCTTATGGGATTTATGATACTTATGGGAACAGTTGTAAACAATGGTATCGTGTTTGTTGACTACACAAACCAGTTAAGAATACAGGGTGTTGATAAACACACTGCACTTATTGCTACAGGTGAGACACGAATGCGTCCTATACTTATGACAGCACTTACAACAATTCTTTCAATGAGTATAATGATGTTTTCACAGGATGCAGGTAATGCCATGCAGAAGAGTATGGCTATCGTAGTTGCATGTGGACTTATATACTCAACATTCATGACATTGTTTATAGTGCCTGTAATGTATGATATCCTGTATCGTCGTAAACCTCATGATATAGATGTTGGTGATGATGATATGGATGAGATTCCTGATGATGCATCTGAACTTATAGAAAAGATGAAACTTAATGAAGTAGAGTAGAAAAGAAAATAGTGTTAAAAACGCTCAGAAAAGGGGAATAAAATGCCTAAGAAAACGTTCTATAATCTTCCGGAGGAGAAGAGAAAGAAGATATTAGATGCGGCCTGCAGCGAGTTTCTTCGTGTACCATACGAAGAAGTATCTATAAATCAGATAATAAAGATTGCACAGATTCCACGCGGCAGTTTTTATCAGTACTTTGATGATAAAGATGATCTGTTTGATTACTTTATTCATATATATAAAGAAAAACTAATGTCATGGTTTATTGAAAAGCTCAATGAATGTAATGGTGATATATTTGGTGTAGTGGAAAGATGCTATGAGGCATTTATCAATAATTACAGTGAATACCTTGCAGGGGGGATTATGAATATATTTTGTAATTCCCTTCTTAGGGGAAAAGTGTCTGATAGTATGAACAGTAAAGAAAATGATAGTATTAAGGATAAGATACTTGACGCAGTGGATATAGAAAAAACGACCCTTAAAGATAAAGAGGAAGCAATGAAGCTTCTTGAAATTATGAGTGTCATTATCCATGACAGTGTGGGCAGTGCAATTATGGTTCAGAGTAAAAAGGTTGATGATGCTGAAGTAAAAAGATTTTATGACAGGATAGAATTTCTGCGAAAGAAATTTACAAAGAAGTAGTGTGAAAAATCCATATACGAAAGATTTTTCACACTATGCGCCCAAAAAACGTGCGCAGAAATGAGGAGTAATACAAGAAAATAGCAATTAAAAACAACCGACCGGTCTTGATATGTACCCATTTCGTTGTACTAGTAAAATGGGATATATCAGGACTGGACGGTTGTTTTTGTTTTATTATTATGGTAGAAGTAAAAAATTATTTATTCTTATTATAAATCTTTGTTTCATATGTACCATCTTCGATGTTAATAAATCTGATGAAAAGAGATACCTTATTGTCTTCATTAAGACTGTTCCAGATATTGTCACCAAATTCGTTCATGTCATCTACGATATCTACAAGCTTAGGTTCACCCTCAAAGCTAGGAAGCGGATTGCCGTCATGCATATATGTGTGGATGAAGTGGCCTTCACCGGCTACAGGATTTTCATAGTCAAATGTGTAGCGGTTGCATGCATCAGGATTACCATTGTTGCTTTTAAGGATAGACATTGCATAGTCATATCCGCCATCTTCAATATGAAGTATAGCTGAAATACGAGGTGTGTAGTTTGGTGCATCAGGTTCAAATTCTCTTGTAAGAAGTGACTGTTCAAATGTTGAACCTTCTTTCATAAGGTCGTAAATAGTATCTGTCTGGTCACCATTTGTCACGATTGTATCATTTTCAAGTACACGTACAGGTGCGTATATTATAAGGCTTGGATCGCTGAGTTTAGATGGATCAAAAGCCTGTGTGCGGATTCCGGCTCCTTCTTCAACAAATACACGGTTTCTGCTGTTTTCGCTGCGTCCCATGATAAAATAAGCGATAGCTGCATGTTTTCCGTCAGGAGTTTTTCCTACAACTATTCCACGGCCGGGATAAGCGTTTGACTTTAATTCGTTTGATAAAGATATTTTTTCCATTGTTTCTCTCCATTCTTTTATTTATAGGATGCCATGTCAAAAGGTATTTTGACCCCAACTGATGCCTTGGATTGTTACATCATTATTATATTTTAGTGGTGGAATAATCTAAGACCTGTGAATGCCATTGTTATACCAAATTCATTACATGCATCGATAACTGCCTGATCGTTCTTTGAACCGCCTGCTTCAGCTACATATTTAACACCGCTTCTGTTGGCTCTTTCAATATTGTCGCTGAATGGAATAAATGCATCAGAACCAAGTGTAACACCATCAAGATTTTTGATCCATTCTTTACGTTCTTCGGCTGTCATTGGTTCTGGTTTTTCTGTGAAGAACTTCTCCCAGATACCATCTGCAAGTACATCCATATAATCATCTGAAAGATATACATCAATTGTATTGTCTCTGTCAGGACGACGGATATCATCTCTGAATGGAAGATTAAGTGCCTTTGGTGACTGACGGAGGAACCACTTATCTGCTTTATCACCGGCAAGTCTTGTACAGTGGATACGTGACTGCTGTCCGGCACCGATACCGATAGCCTGTCCGTCCTTTACATAACAGACTGAGTTAGACTGTGTATATTTAAGGATAATGTTTGCAAGCATCATATCATTAAGTGCATCTTCTGAAAGTTCTTTTTTCTCTGTAACGATATTAGAGAAAAGTTCCTTTGTAGTTTTAACTGTATTATGACCCTGTTCAAATGTTATACCGAATACATCTTTTGTCTCAAGTGGTGCAGCTTCATAATCAGGATCGATCTTGATTACGCAGTAACTGCCTCTCTTCTTACCTTTAAGGATTTCAAGAGCTTCAGGTGAGTAAGAAGGTGCGATGATACCATCCGAAACAAGAGTCTTAAGGTATTTTGCGGTAGCTGCGTCACATTCATCTGAAAGTGCTACAAAATCACCGAATGAAGACATTCTGTCAGCACCTCTTGCACGAATGTATGCTGTAGCCATAGGTGTAAGCTCGATATCATCATCTACGAAATAGATTTTTTTCATAGTGTCATCAAGAGGTACATCAATTGCTGCACCTGCAGGACTTACATGTTTAAAAGAAGCTGCTGCAACATGACCTGTTGCTTCTTTGACTTCTTTAACTAACTGCCAACTGTTAAATGCATCTAAAAGGTTGATATAACCTGGTGTTCCGTTTAATACCTCAAAAGGGAGGTCTTTGCCATCTTTCATAAATACTCTTGCTGGTTTCTGATTTGGATTACATCCGTACTTTAACTGAAGTTCGTTCATCAAAATTCTCCTCTCTAGAATAAAAATAATGTAATGTGGCTTAGTGTGCATTTTTATATAAAAAATGCCAACACTTCCAGACATTTGCCCAGACGGTCGGCTGTTACAAGTTATACTCCCTGTGGTTAATTCCACTTCCGTCAGTCATATAACTAAGATTACTTTATCATACAGATGAAAATGTTTCAAGTGGGAACAAGCTGTTATCTTAAGGAATATTTCATGTGTATTGACTATAAAGTGTTAAACGCATATAATTCAGTATTAAATACAAGGTCATTTTTTCTATAACGGTCAGTTATCAGAAATGCCAGGGGGAGGAATGCATATGAATCTTTCAGAATGTATAAAAGACTTTAGTCACAACCTTAAAGATAAAAATGTTGATAAGGCACTTGAAGCACTTGATAATGTTGCAGAAATCTTAAAAGTTTCCGATAAACCGGATATATGTGCGAATCATATATTGGAATTCTATATGTTTGAATATTTTTTTAAGACGAGGGAGTATGATTCACATCATCACCCTGTTCACCAGATGTATCTGAGTGTAGCGAAGATTCTTATGGAACAGAAGAAGTACCAGCAGGCATTAATTGTTTTAGACAAAGCAAGAGCATGGAATCCGCTTGATATGGATATACTATGGGCAGTGACTGATTGTCAGCGTCAAAGCGGCAAACTTGAAGATATGTATGCATCTACTTTGGAACTTTATCAATATATATATACAAGAGCTGATATGGCAAGATTTTACAGAAATTTAGGATATTATTATATAGAAAAGTATGAGCCTGAGACTGCTATGATAATTTACTCATACAGTAATATGTACAGCCACAGCAAGAATGCAGATAGTGAGATTCATTATCTTGAAACTGCATTAAATAAAGAGTGTCCAGAGTATACTGTTGAAGAGATTCAGGACAAATTAAAAGAAAAAAATATTCCGGAAAAAATATCAGATGTTACGCTTGCGATTCTTTACAGGGCAGGTCAGTTAGAATATGAAAGCGGAGACAAAAAGGCAGCTATAGAATGTCTGGAGCTTCTTTATGAAGTGACAGGTGACGAAGAAGTTGGGAAGATGCTTGACAATGTAGAAAGATAGTGTGAAAGGAAGTTTTCGATGACAGGAGTTTTATTTGAGGGAGGTTCATTCAGACCTGTATTCAGTTGTGGGATAATGGATGCGCTGCTTGAAGAGGATATAATGTTTCCTTATTGTATAGGTGTATCTGCCGGTGCAGCAGATGCAGCCTCTTATATTTCAAAACAAAAAGAAAGAAATATAAGAGTTGCAGAAAAATACCGCAATGACAAACGCTATATAGGAAAGCGCAATTTTTTTCATGAAAAAAGCTTATTTGGTATAAATTTTGTATTTAGAGAGATACCAAACAATATAGATCCATTTGATATGAAAACATTTAAAAGTTACAATGGAAAATTTGTTGTGGTGACGACGGATGCCAAAACAGGAAAAAGTCATTATTTCAATAAGGAAGATGTTGATGACCGATATGATGTTTTCCATGCTACATGCGCTTTGCCGGTAGTACTTCCGCCGGCTGTTATAGGTGGCAGGGAATATTATGATGGCGGTCTTTCCAATCCTATTCCCATAGATAAAATGCTTGAGGATGGTGTAGAAAAGATGCTTATAGTTCTTACAAGACCTGAAGGGTTTGTTAAGTCATGTGGCAAAAAAGATAAGATTGTAGCGAAGATAATTAAATCAAAATATCCAAAGATTGCATCTGAGGTACTAAACAGATATAAAAAATACAATGAATCGGTTAAGATGTGTGAAAAGCTTGAAAAAGATGGAAAAGCAATCGTACTTCGTCCTGAAACATCAATGTCAAGTTATGAAAAAGACACTACGGTTTTGAGGGATTATTATGAGCAGGGTTACAGACTTGCCAAAGCAAGGATGAAAGAAATAAAAGAATTGATGTAACAGTCAGGATCTTAAATGTTACTTACGATTTATATTTATTGTAATTTATTGTTTATTTTTTGGAAGAGATAGTATATAATAATGAGATATAAAGAATAAAATCATAATATGGAAGTCACAGTGTGAAAATTTTAAATTTTCATATGGTCGATTTGGGCATATGCCATAAATTGACGGACTGAGTAGAAATGGAGGATTATTATGTTAGTTTCAGCAAAAGAAATGCTTACAAAAGCTAAGGCTGGTAAGTATGCAGTAGGTCAGTTCAACATCAACAACTTAGAGTGGACAAAGTCTATCTTACAGACAGCTCAGGAATTACAGTCACCTGTTATCTTAGGTGTATCTGAAGGTGCTGGTAAGTACATGACTGGTTATAAGACAATCGTAGGCATGGTTAAGGGTATGATCGAAGAGATGAACATCACAGTTCCTGTAGCTCTTCATCTTGATCATGGTTCATTTGAAGGTGCTAAGGCTTGTATCAATGCAGGTTTCTCTTCAATCATGTTCGATGGTTCTCATTACCCAATCGAAGAGAATATCGAAAAGACAACTCAGTTAGTACATGCTTGTGATATCCTTGGTATCTCACTTGAAGCTGAAGTTGGTTCTATCGGTGGTGAAGAAGATGGTGTTATCGGTGCCGGTGAGTGTGCAGATCCAGATGAGTGTAAAGCAATCGCTGATCTTGGTGTAACAATGCTTGCAGCAGGTATTGGTAACATTCATGGTAAATATCCAGAAAACTGGGCAGGCTTAAGCTTCGAGACGTTAGATGCTATCCAGGCTAAGACAGGAGATATGCCACTTGTTCTTCATGGTGGTACAGGTATTCCTGCTGACATGATCAAGAAAGCTATCTCACTTGGTGTTGCTAAGATCAATGTAAACACAGAGTGCCAGTTAGCATTCCAGGAAGCTACACGTAAGTATATCGAAGAAGGCAAGGATTTAGAAGGTAAGGGATTCGATCCTCGTAAACTTTTAGCTCCAGGTGCTGAAGCAATCAAAGCAACTGTTAAAGAGAAGATGGAACTCTTCGGATCAGTTGGAAAAGCTTGATTATAGTAAAACATACATCAATAAAAAACAGCTTTGCAGCATTTACTGCAAAGTTGTTTTTTAGATTTATAGGATTCTTTATAATAATTTTATATTTAGAAGGGTTATTTTATGACAAAGAAAGAATTTTTGGATGAATTAACAGAAAGTCTGGCAGGAAATGTTCCATCAGATGTTATCGCAGATAACATAAATTATTATAAAAATTATATTGAAAGCAGTGCATCGGTGGAAGATGCTCTCGAAGAATTAGGTGATCCTCATCTTATTGCCAGAACGATAATTGACAGTTTTATGGCATCTAAAGGTCCAATGGCTGATTATTATGTAGAACAGGCCAGAAATGAGTATAGCAATGGTTCTTATGATAATGTGAATTACAATACAAATGACAATCCATCTGATTATGAGATGAATAGCTTTTCATTAAAATGGTATGAAAAGCTTGTGGGAATTATTATAGTAGTTGCAGTTGTTGCCATGCTTTTGGTGCTTGGAGCTGTTGCAGTTAAAATAATAATCAGAGTTATTCTTCCTATTGTAATAGTTCTTCTTGCTGTAAGGTTTATTGCAGATAATTTTAGGAAAGACTGATAATTGTCATTGTCAATGCTATCATAGCCCGGTATAGGTGTCATCCGGCAGCAAATGAAAAGATAACAGCACTGATGGTAACGGTTGACAGAAACATTTGCAAGGTGTTATTATCGTGTTATTGTACACTGTTATGGTGTTACAAAGAATATCAGATCTATAAGATTTATAGGATAAATAGAAACGAGGAATTATGTACAAGATATTATGTAAAGATGGAAATGCTAAACGTGGTCAGTTTGAAACTGTTCATGGAACAATACAGACGCCTGTTTTTATGAATGTTGCTACTGTTGCTGCCATGAAGGGTGCTGTTTCTACAGAAGATATGCAGCATATAAAAACACAGGTAGTGCTTAGTAACACATATCATATCCATGTAAGACCGGGAGATGAAATTGTTAAGAAACTGGGTGGAATCCACAAATTTATGGTATGGGATAAACCTATTCTTACAGATTCAGGCGGATTTCAGGTATTCTCTCTTGCAGGACTTCGTAAGATAAAGGAGGAGGGAGTATATTTTAACTCTCATGTTGATGGAAGAAAGATATTTATGGGACCTGAGCAGAGTATGCAGATCCAGTCCAATATTGCTTCAACAATTGCAATGGCATTTGATGAATGTCCTCCGCATCCGGCTACGAGAGAGTATATGCAGAATTCTGTAGACAGAACTACAAGATGGCTTGAAAGATGTAAAAAAGAGATGACAAGGCTTAATAGTCTTGAAACTACGATCAATAAATCACAGCTCCTTTTTGGAATAAATCAGGGTGGAACATTTGCTGATATCCGTATAGAACATGCTAAAAGAATTGCAGATATGAATCTTGATGGTTATGCGCTTGGTGGTCTTGCAGTTGGAGAAAGTCACGCAGAGATGTATGATATCATTGAAAAGACTGTACCGTATCTGCCGGAGGATAAGCCTACATACCTTATGGGTGTTGGCACACCTGCCAATATACTTGAAGGTGTTGAAAGGGGTATTGATTTCTTTGATTGTGTATATCCGGCAAGAAATGGCCGTCATGGTCATGCATATACTAACCATGGTAAGATGAATCTTATGAATAAGAAATATGAACTCGATGACAGACCACTTGATGAAACATGTGATTGTCCGACATGTAAAAAGTATAGCAGAGCTTATATACGTCATCTTCTCAAGGCGAAGGAGATGCTTGGACTTCGTCTGATGGTTACACATAATCTTTATTTTTACAATACAATGATGGAAGAAATCAGGGAGGCAATTGAAAAGGGTTGTTTCCAGGAATATAAAAAGAAAAAATTAGAACAGCTTGAGGAGGAAGCAAAATGAATTTAACAACAGTATTAGGATCAAGTGCAGGTACACAGAGCATTATAAGTATGGTAGTAATATATGCTGCTATCATCGGTGTATTCTGGTTTTTTGCAATCAGACCACAGAAGAAACAGCAGAAAGCACATGATGCTATGATGACAA
>CAZFFA010000091.1:0-7832 GCA_964517955.1 uncultured Jutongia sp.
TACCATAACAGCAGCCATAATGCACGATATTCTCTTAATGATTTTCTTCATAATTTCCCCCTTTTTATTTCCAGAAAGTCATATAACATTATATGTGTATTTAAAAATTTGTGATTCTATTACACATTTTTATTATGTGTGACAAGTACAATACATAATTAGGGCGTTTGCTAAATGATTCTTAGTAGATATTGGTAAGTGCATATGCAAAATCAAAAATAGAATCAATAATAAAAAAGCAGACAGCGAAATTTATTCATAAAAATAAATTCTTGACAAACGCCTCTGACAATTATATATTACATATTAACAATAATATTTGTCATAACGACAATTTATTTTGTCATAAAGACAAATAAATATGTCATAGAAACGGAGGTGCAATATGACACTGCAGAATCGATTAAAAGAACGCAGAGCTGCACTGAATGTCAATCAGCAGGAAATGGGACGGTTATGTGGGGTATCAAGACAAACCATCAGTCTTATTGAACGTGGGGATTACTCTCCATCCGTCACACTTGCCCTGACAATTGCAAAAGTATGTGGTGTAACTGTAGAAGACGTTTTTTATTTAAAGGAGGAAAATGACAATGGAAAATAATGAAATCAAAACAGCAAATCGTAAGGCATTCCCAAAATTCATGCTTCTTATGGCGGTCAGCTTAATATTAGGGGGCATAATAGGATTCTCTTCAGCTAAATGCAACGTTTACGCACTGACTGACAGTTTTAAATCTGCCGGCAATTTATTTGGAACATATATTGCACCAGTCATGACTATTGTGCTTGCAATCATAGTACCGGTTATAGTTATTCCTTTATATGTAAATTCAAAGAAAATACTCTCCTCATATGATTATGAAGAGGAAGATATTTCAGACACAGTCGATAATAAGCTCTCAATAATTTTATGGATTACTAATTCTGCACGTATTCTCTCATACTTTCTCATTGCAGCATCATATTCAGGAGGCCTTGATTCAATAGGTAAAAACAATGCAATAATATTTTTGACTGCCATCACTGCATTTTTGGCAATTATCGTTGAAACAATCATTATCCAGCAAAAATGTGTTGATACAATTAAATCATTGAATCCCGAAAAAAGAGGTTCAGTTTATGATATGAAATTTCAGAAAAAATGGGTAGATAGCTGTGATGAAGCAGAAAAAATCATCATCGGTAAATGTGCATTTAAAGCTTACAACGCAACCAATATCGTCTGTACGATACTTGCCATCTTACTCGCTATATGTGCCCTTATATTCCAGACAGGATTTTTACCTTCACTTGTTGTATGCCTTATCTGGGTTATAAACCAGTCAGTATACTGCAAAGAATCGATAAAATATTCTAAAGCCGGAACAAAAATTTCTTAACATACGTTTTTTATGAAAGGACAAAATATATTTATGTATACAATTGGACAAGTATCTGAAATGTTTAATATTCCTATATCAACACTGCGATATTATGATAAAGAAGGACTGTTCCCACATTTGGAACGAAAGGGAAATGTCCGCATATTCAGCGATACGGAACTGGACGAACTCCACATTATAGAATGTCTTAAAAAATCCGGGTTGGAGATAAAGGATATCAAACAGTTCTTTAAATGGGTATCTGAAGGAAGTTCTTCCTACGCTAACCGGAAAGAATTATTTGAACGCCGCAAAAGAGCTGTTGAAGAAGAGATTATTTCTCTTGAAAAAACACTTGCCATGTTAAAATTCAAATGCTGGTATTATGATACCGCAATAAAAGATAGCAATGAGGATAGGCTCAAGGAAATGATTCCTGATAGATTACCTGCTGAGATTCAGGAGTTATACGACAAGTCTCATAATTAAAATCACTCACCATCCAGAATATAATCAGATGAAGTACACATATAATAGCATTCATAGAACCCCATAAAAGCCACAATACCAGAGTTAATACTACTGCCATACTAAGACCAATTAAAATACTTATCTTCTTTTTTCCTTTTGAAATCTTTTGAATAAAAGAAAACTTTCCTATTCTGTTTGCCAGATATCCAACGCCCAGAATAGTAAGTAAGATCAGCACGATCATAAGAAGTGCCCACATATTCATAATATTTAATTCCTCTTCCTATAGTATAAATTGAATTGAGCCAAGTGATATTATTTTATATGTAAACATATATTACCATCTGCCTTTGACTCCTAAATAATTTTAATATATAAACCTAACTTTAGGTCAACTGTTTTTGACATAAAACATAATAAATGATATTGTATTTAACAAAATTCTAAGAGGTTTAACTTAATATGAATACAATAAAAAACAAAGCATACTATCATCTTCCGGGTTTATTTGAATTTTACGACTTATATAATATATTTCTGCCACTATTTCGCGAACACAGAGAATATTTTTACGATTGGTGCGATATCGGCTCTATCTATGGTGCTCCGGCAGATTGTATCTGGGGTGGCGGACGTGCAGGCTTTGGATATCACGACCCATACAAAGTTCTTGAACTGATGCAGGAATACAAAATTTCAGCACGGCTTACTTTTAGTAATTCCCTGCTAAAAAAAGAACATTTTTCAGACAAAAGGTGCAATGATATATGCAAATTATTTGAAATATATAGCGATGTGCAGAATGGTATCATTGTATATTCAGATTTACTTTTAGATTATCTTAAAATAAACTATCCCGGATTTTACTTTGTTTCTTCTACCACAAAGGTCCTGACAGATTTTGATGATTTTCTTAAAGAAGTAAACAGAGATGATTTTCTTTATGTAGTGCCTGATTTTCGCCTAAATAAAACCTTTGATAAACTAAATACAATGTCAGAGCTTCAAAAAGATAAGGTAGAATTTCTATGCAATGAATGCTGCTATTTTGGCTGCAAAGACAGGAAAATATGCTATGAAACCGTAAGTCGCAAAAATCTTTCAAAAAACTGTCCTGAGCATCGCTGTACTGCCCTTGATGCTGACGATGGCTACCGTTTTTCAAAGGCAATGACAAATCCCGGTTTCATCGGTATAGATGATATTAAAAACATATATCTGCCAATGGGCTTTTCCAGCTTTAAAATCGAAGGACGCGGACTCGGAAGTGCACTTATACTGGAATTTCTTCTATATTACATGACAAAACCCAAGTACCAGATACATGTAAGGGAACATATCTACCTTGATAATATGCTGGATCTTTTTTAAGTTTCGATCACCTTCGATATATCTGAATCAATACAGATTGATTTATCCTTTATCCCATACGGAATTTCTATCTCTCCTTTATTGACGCAGATATAAAAGGCATCTTTGAAACTTTGTGTGTACTGCCAGAATGGATATTTTATTATACCGGGGGTGTTATATCCAACTCCAAGCTCAATAAATAATACTTTCCTGTCTTTATTACTCCAAAGAAAACTTCTATACCTTTCTGCTGCCCTGTGCCATCCGTCATCTTCTGCAAATGTATTGTCTGCTCGCAGATTCATGCCCATAGGTCTGCCACATTCCGGACATTTTGGTATTAAATCAGATGGAACAGTCATATTTACAGAGCCCTTTTCAGGTGCAATAAGATTATCATCAGATATTTTAAATCCCTGACTAAGCACCATTTTTCTTATTGCATCTTCATTGTCATAAGTATCATTATGACATGGCTTACAGCATTGAAACAAGCCATAATCTCCCTGCGTATAGAATAATCTTTCTTTGTCAAAACCTGCTTTTTGAAAGCAATGGTCTACATTGGTAGTCAGCACAAAATAATTCTTACCTTGAACAAGCTCTAAAAGCTCTGAATACAATGGCTTTGGCGCATCCATATAACGATTTACATATATATATCTGCACCAGTAGCCCCAATATTCTTCTAATGTTTTATATGGATAAAAACCGCCCGAATACATATCATTAAAATTATATTTTTCTTTGAAATCCCCAAAATACTTATCAAATCTTTCTCCACTATAAACAAATCCTGCTGACGTTGAAAGACCTGCTCCTGCTCCAATTATTACCGCATCAGCCTGTTCTATTTTTTCTTTTATCATATCACTCATATACTCTTTTTCTATCTCTTTATCTGCTACAAAGCTGCTGCCTATAGATTTGTTCGTTTCTTCCTTAAAAACATTAAAAATCACCTTTATATTTGAATTTGTATCTAATTTATATTTCTTAACTGTCTGTACTGCAAGCTTAGCTGCTCTTTCATTTGGGAACCTAAAAACCCCTGTTGAGATACAGCAAAAAGCTATACTTTTCACATCATTTTCATCTGCCTTCTTTAAACATGACTCATAGCATGATATAAGGAGTCTTTCATGATCCTTTGTAAGCATACCCTGCACAATGGGACCAACTGTATGAATCACATAGTCACATGGCAGATTAAATGCCGGGGTAATCTTTGCATTACCGGTTGGTTCTTCATAACCCTGTTTTTTCATAATCTCACTGCAATAATTTCGCAGCTCAACACCCGCATATGTATGTATACAATTATCAATGCAGTTATGGCATGGCTGATAACAGCCTGTCATTCCACTGTTGGCAGCATTAACTATTGCCCCAACCCTTAATCTTGTAATATCCCCCCGCCAGATAAATATCTGCTTATCGTCATCAACAGGTATCAGACTATCAATGTCAACAATCCCACGCTTTGTATTTCTTTGCAAAAGATACTCATCCTGAATCCTCAAAAAATCATTGTCAATTTCTCCCGGCATCCTTATATTCATAAGACTTCTAAGAAGTATTTCCTGCTCCTTGTCATCTGGCGGAATATTTATATTTTTATATACCGTATTTTCCTCTGACAATCTTTCAATCAGATACTTTCTTCTGTCTTCCTGATTCATCTTTTTATCACCGCTTTCACAGGACAATTTTCATAACAGTTTCCACAATGCAGACAATTATTCTGCACAATTTCAAAAGGCGAACTTTCTTTTATGCATCTTTGTGGACATTTTTCTATACATATTCCACATCCGACACACGAATCTGTTATGTAATATCCTTTTTCTTTCATTTTAACATCACCAAGTGTATATGTCTCTCTAAATATAGGATTGACACCAAGATTAAAATACTCAACTTCTGCTTTATCAATGCAGAACACAATCCCAATACTTCTTGTATCGCCGGGATATACATTGACCAGATATGGTTGTTCCTCAAAAATTTTGTCTCTCCATTTTGTCTGTTCAGTTTCAGATACAGCATATGCCTTACCTGAAAGGCGAATCATCTCCTTATATTTTGTATAACATAAGATCTGAACCCTGCCATCATCCATCAATTCTTTACAAAAGTTTTTGCCTCTTGCTGTAAAAAAGTAAAGTGCATCCGGCTCATAATGAATCGCACTTATATTTCTAATCTGTGGTGCCCCTTCACTATCTACTGTAGCAAATGCAAGTACACCTACAAGCTGCATCTTCTTTAAACAAGTTGTTAAATCCATTTATTTTCTCCAATTTTATTTATAAACTCTCTCCGGTTATCTCATTTCTTGTTTTCCAGCACTGTGGATCCGCTCCATAGAAATCACCACCTGTACCACCAGCTACAGCAGGACAGCCTCTGCACCATGCTTTTAGCTCACATTTACTGCATTTCATAAATTTATCATATTCTCTGTATTTTTCCATACGGCTTATCCACACATCTGCCAGCCTTTCCTCAAATACATTGGCTACTCTGCTATCAGTAACCCTTCTGCACGCCATGATATCACCATTTGAAAATATCGTTATATGACAATTTCCACAGTTACAGCCACCATAGATCATCCCAGCCTTTGCATCTGCCGGCAATTTAAATTTGCCTGTTTCATATTCATATAAAGTCCACAAATGGTCTTTTTTATTAAAATAAGTCTCACATCCCGTCGCTTCGTATGCCTTAAATTTCGCATCACAGATTTCAAGAAGTTTTCTATATTCCTGTGGCGTCATGCCGGAATCTACTTCTCCTCCCGTAGGTACATAGCGGGAAAATGCAAAAACTCTTACTTTCGCCTTTACAACCTCATCTATAATATCCGGTATCTCATTCATATTCGTTTTAGATACCGTACTCATAATAACACTTGTAATTCCTGCTCTGTTAAGACATCCAACCTTTTCCAAAGTAATCTCAAAACTGCCCGGCTTCCTAAACCAGTCATGCGTTTCTTTCATTCCATCTAGTGACATCTGATATTTTTCACAGCCACATACTTTTAACATTCTGCATATTTCATCATTTAGATGAAATGGATTGCCCATCAGTGTAAATGGTATCTCTTTGCTTTTTAAAAGAACCATCAGCTTCCAAAAATCAGGATGAAGGATAGGATCTCCGCCAGTAATGTAAAAATATGGAATCCTGCCATAAACTTTACAAAAATCCTCACAGTTTGCCACTACCTCCTGCATCTGACGCCATGTCATGCTTTTAAGTTCATTACATCCTTTTCCTGAAAAAATGTAACAGTGTTTGCAACGCTGGTCACATTCATCTGTAATATGCCATTGAAATGAAAAATACTGACTCATCCTATCCATCTCCCTTCTTATCTGTTTTTATTTACCTGCTGCTCCACACGCTGTCCCACATGCTGCCGGCTTTTCTTCAGATTTTTCTGCTGCTCCACATGCTGTCCCACATGCTGCCGGCTTTTCTTCAGGTTTTCCTGCTGCTCCACATGCTGTCCCACATGCTGCCTCCGCTTTCTCACTTTCTTTCCTGTTCCATCCAAAAATGTTTGATAATGCCATGTTATTTACCTCCTGTAATATAAACTGTTATATTTACGGGCACTGCCCTGCTGCACTTTTAGAATAACAGCTGCCGTCTTACTTAAAAAGTACGCACTTTTTTATTACATAGTTACGTAAAAGTTACTAATGCGTATTTGCAGGCTTTTCAGGCTTATATAACAAAAACTGCGTAACAGTAACTAACAGCATAGCTGGCAGTTTTATGAATTGAAGAAAACAGATGGCTATTCAAAAAATAATATTTGATGTATAGTAAATACAGAAATTAAAAAGGGGGAATCTGATGTGGATTACTATGGCAGTACTATCTGCTTTATTTGCAGGAGTCACTTCAATTCTGGCAAAATGCGGTATTAAAAAAACTGATTCCGATGTTGCAACAGCACTTAGGACGATTATCGTTCTGGCATTTTCATGGATTATGGTATTTGTAGTTGGTTCCTTTGATACAATTGGCGAAATCAGTTCAAAATCTCTTTTATTTCTGATATTGTCAGGAATTGCTACGGGCGCATCCTGGTTATGCTATTTTAAGGCACTCTCTATTGGAAATGTAAATAAGGTTGTTCCTGTCGATAAGTCAAGCACAATACTAACTGTGCTTTTAGCTATTGTCTTATTTGGCGAAACAAAAAATCTTACTTTGAAACTTATATGTACATTTTTTCTTGCAGTTGGAATCTTTCTGATGATAGAAAAGAAATCCTGTGAGGATAAAAAAGGTAGTGCCAGCGCATGGCTTCCTTATGCGGCTGCATCAGCGGTATTTGCAGCATTAACCTCAATCCTTGCAAGAGTCGGAATTGAAAATGTTGAATCAAATCTTGGCACAGCAATTAGAACATGCGTTGTTTTGATCATGGCATGGATTATTGTTTTCATAAAAGGAAAGCAGTCTTTTATCTCAAAAATAGACAAAAAAGAACTTATTTTTATTGGACTTTCCGGAGTCGCAACCGGAGGCTCCTGGTTATGTTACTACTATGCTATTCAAAATGGTATTGTAAATGTTGTTGTTCCAATTGATAAATTAAGTATTCTCGTTTCTATCGCC
>CAZFFA010000091.1:7842-9780 GCA_964517955.1 uncultured Jutongia sp.
TTACCTTAATATTATATTTTTCACGAATAGTTTTTAAAGAAAGATTGAGTAAAAGAGCTGCTTTAGGACTTGCTCTTATGACTGCAGCAACTTTAATAATGGCGATTTATACATAAAATATAAGATATAAACAAAAATGAAATATCTGATTGTTATAGATGCATAATTACTTTTGTATAGTTACATTTTTGTAACTTATAGACAGAGTTAAATTCATATGTTACATTGTATTTAATACTTATGTTGCATTTGGTACTTACATCACTTTTGTAACTTTTTCTAATTATTTTAAAGGAGATGAATTATATGCTGACAAAAGATGAATTACCTGAATGTCCCGTAGCAACAACTGTTCAATTGATTGGAAGCAAGTGGAAACTATTGATTATGAGAAACCTTCTTGAAAGACCCTGGAGATTTAATGAACTGAAAAAAATCTTGAAGGAATCAGCCAAAAGGTTCTGACAGATTCTTTAAGATCAATGGAGGAAGACGGAATCATCACAAGAACTGTATATCCTGAAGTTCCACCACATGTAGAATATGCCCTTAGTGATATAGGAGAATCTATGCGCCCCATACTTACCGCAATGCAGCAATGGGGTACCAATTACAAAAATAATATTGTATAGCAAAACAGCATACATCCCTTTTCAGGTGCCTGCTGTTTCGGTTTTATTATAGCAAACTCTCTCTTCTCTTCCAACTGACAAATCCATACATATCATTGAAAAAGAATATTATAAAGTTGACTACTACAGGTATATATTCCGGATTTTCCATGGCTGCAAGAATCCATAAAATTATCAGCACGATATCATTGGAAGCATATCCCAGCGCATAATATGATGATCTAAGCATTGTGAGTGAAGCTGCAGCAAAACTTGTCGTAATTGAAATTGTACTGAATATTATATTAGGCGTATTAAGCTCCTTCAATATAATATAAAATATGATTGTCACTATCGTACTAAAAAATACAAGTCCGGCAACATGTTTCTTAGTCAATCTCTGAATCGCAACTTCCTTGCCATTCTCGGAAGGATTCCTGATCCAGGTTATAGTTGACCATACTGCCATAGGCATTGTCATACCGAGATAAGTAATCATCTCTCCCCAATAACGAAAACGCCATGATATAACACCATATAATATGCTAAATACAACCATTAGTATCTGCGCCCACACATTGCCTTTGGCAGCAAAAATCAAAGATGTAATCCCTACACATGCTGCTACAAGTGTAAGCATGTCAATATCTCCGGATAAAATATTAGATACTATTATAACAAATAGAGAACCTAACCACAGACACCATTCTTTTCCTGTAAGTTCATTTATTGGATTATTCATTATTTTTCTCCTAAACTAATATATTTTTGACAGCTTAATCTTAAATAATGAATCTCCGGATCAAGTATCGGTATCAATCTATTACCTAAAATCATGTATTTAACCTCTTTTTTCTCTATACATTTTCCCTATATATACTTTAACAATACAGGAATCATTTTACTCATGTCAATCGGTTTGGCAACATGATCATTCATTTCAACCGAAAGAGCCTTATTCCTATCTTCTGCAAAAGCATTTGCCGTCATTGCAATAATTGGAATATCTGCCTTTGCGGGATTTAAAAAATGCCTGATCTTCTTTGTTGTATCGTAACCGTCCAAAACCGGCATCTGAATATCCATCAAAATCAGACTATAATAATCGTCAGGTGCACTTTCAAGCATTTCCGCACATACTACGCCATTTTCTGCACGATCTATCATCAATCCATGCTCCGATAAAAGTGTAATTGCAATCTCTGCATTCAGATCATTATCCTCTGCCAATAAAATATGTTTTCCAACGAGTACCGAATTATCAATGCTTTGAGTAACTAAAACTTCCCATAGCAAAATGGGATGAGTTCCTTGAAAATTCAATAAT
>CAZFFA010000092.1:0-9760 GCA_964517955.1 uncultured Jutongia sp.
AGGCTTGAAACTTTTAATTTGAATTTACTCTTAATCATAAATCAAAATCCTCCTTTTATATAGAATTTACAGTAATTAGACGGATATGATCACATCTTTTTAAGATAGAACTTTGAAAGTTCCCTTTCAAGACCTCTTGCCTGTCCTGAAAGTTCTTCACTTGCTGATGCACATTCCTCACTTGTAGCTGAATTTGTCTGTACAACCTGTGATACCTGAGAAAGTGCCTGATCTATCTGAGCTGTAGCTGATGCCTGCATATTGGATGCATCTGCAATATCACTGCTAAGCCCTGTAATCTTTTCTATCATTTCTGATATAATCTCAAGAGCCTTTGCTGTCTGGACTGCAAGTTCAGAACCCTTTTTAACTTTACTTATAGAATCCTCTATCATCTCTGCTGTCTGGCTTGAAGCCTCTGCTGAACGGCCTGCAAGGTTACGGACTTCTTCTGCTACTACCGCAAAGCCTTTGCCCTGCTCACCTGCTCTTGCAGCCTCAACTGTTGCATTAAGCGCAAGAATATTGGTATTGAATGCAATGTCATCAATAACCTTGATAATCTTCTGGATATTTTCTGAAGATTCGTTGATCTCCTTCATTGCCTCAACCATTTCTTTCATATAGTTGTTGCCGGCAGTAACATCATCCTTAGCCTGATATACTATATCGCTTACTTCTGTTGCCTGTGCCGCATTGTCCTTAGTCTTATTGGCAATATCCGTTATAGATGCTGCTATCTGTTCTATAGCACTTGCCTGCTCAGTAGAACCCTGGGCAAGTGTCTGACTCGCTGCTGCTATCTGACCTGAACCAAGGCTTATCTGACTGGTTGCATTGCGGATAGCACCAAATGCCCTATTGTCACTGTCAATAAGCTTTACGATAGCATTGCCAACAACATCCTTATCAGATGCTGCTGTATAATTTACATCAAGATTGCCATTTGAAATCTCGTTAAGTATCTCTGCCTGTTTCTTGAGACTTTCAACCATTACCGCAAAGCTGTTCTGCAGTCTGCTGATTTCATTGTCTCCTGTGCTTTTGGCTATATTGTGGTCTACATCTCCCTTTGAAATACTCTTTGCAACATCTGCAAATCTGATAATAGGTTTACAGATTATCTTATTAAGTAACAATCCGCTTACAACACATACAGCAAGTCCGATAAATACAACAATCATAATAAATATATTGCCATTGTGATTTTTAGTAATACAAGCCTGCTGTTTTGCCTGTGCTGCCTTATGTATCATCTCTTTAAGTTCTTCTATCGCAGCTGCCGCATTGTTGGCTGAATCAACACCATTATTACGAAGATGCTCTCTTGCCGCCTCTATTTTTCCGGAATCAACATATGAAATACATGTATCAACATCCTGAAGATATTTATTTATATATCCCTCCGCTTTTTCAAGCTGATTTACCAGACTGTCATCTTTAAGACTGCTTTTTGCATCGTCAAACATTGACTGCATATTGGTTCTTGCATTCTTGAGACTTTCTTCTGCAGATGCCTGCTCTGAACTGTCGTCAGCATAAAGATACAAAACATTTCTTAACTGTACCTTAACATTCTGAAATTCAGCATAACCAAGACCTACATCGCCCTGTGTTTCACCATATGACTCATACAGTGTATTGCCGTTCTTTTCTGTATTGTTCATAAGGTAATATCCCATATAAGCAACAATAACAACATCTAAAATCATAACTATAAATGCCAAGTATAACATATGAGAAATTTTCATTTTTTTCATATATTTAATCCTCCTGTACTATAAGTTTCGCCAACATAATACATTATACATCTTTTAATACATTATAACAATTGGTTTCTTCCCAAAAAAGAATTATTTCTGTATCTTTTTTTCAAACATTTTTGTATAATGAAACAAGGGGCAAACAACGACAAGAAGCATATCCGCTTGCAAATATGCGGTATTGGAAGTGTTTGCAACGTTGCTTAATTATAATAGCAGATAAATAAAAGAGTAAGGAGCACTATATGACAGCAAATAAGATTATACTTGAAGAAAATGACTTATACATTGAACGATATAAACTAATATGCGACAGGATAAATGAATTAAACGAAAACCTGAATAATGGCACTGAAAAACTTACTTTAGATAAACTAAATATATATTTTATATCTGTCTCTTCATTTTTAAGAAAAATAATGGATGTTTATGCATTATGTGAAAGTGGCAGATTGCAGACACTCACACTTGAAGAACATCAGTCACTCAATCAGTCTCTTTATGAAGATATCAAAGATGACAATTATAACACAAGCTTTGCAAATCCTGATTATGCAGTCAATCAACTTGGCAAAGATTTAGGACAGCTTCTCTGTGCACTATATACCGAACTTCGTGGCAATATAGCATATGCTTTCGAGGAACGCCTTTTATACCTTACAATCTCCTTTGAATTATTTATAGAAATCTACAATATACTTGAGGATGAAAATTACAGTGTGGAAGAAGTCAAAGATGCTATTTACTATTATTTCTTTGACTATAGCGACATCATGACCGAAGACAGAACAAGAGCACTTCTTGATCCTGATATGTCATTTGCCACCGATATAATAATGAACAGCGACCTTTCTGATCTGTCCTATCTGTATCATTTTGGCGAATATATATCAACAAATGAATACGAAACTGCCTGCTATCTTAACACTCTGACCAATGATGCTGTGGAAAACATGGCACGAACCTTTACAGAAGGATACCGCAAAGGATTTGAAGCATATAAAATTGACCTTTTTTCAAAGAAAACCGTAAATATCAGATACACCCTTGGATTTGAACGAATAGTCAGAGAAGCAATAAAACAGTTTAAAGATATGGGACTTAAGCCATGTATCTACAGAGCCGGTGTCAGCATGGCAACACGCTCTCCACATGGCAAAATCGGCTACTGTGGAGCTTCACCAAACAAACAATATGACTATGACCACCGCCTTGATCTGGCACTTATATTTGACAAAGCATATGCTGACAGAAAACTTGCTGAAATACGCCACACATACGAAAATTTCAAAGATGCAGCCGCAACATATGCCGGTCCTGCTGTCATGGAGATATTTGGTGAAAAGCCATTTACCCCTGTAAGCAAACAATATGCAGCAGCATATAGCGGCAGACAGCAGAAACAGCATACAGAATATATCTCTGCATCAGGACTTATCACCAATGAATATATCCCCGGTGATAAAGTAAGCTTTACAATAATTGCTTATCCTGTCCCTGAAATCGGACATGAGTATAAGGCAATTTTTGACGAAACAATAAAAGTCAACACACTTGAAAGTGACATCTACGAAACAATACAAAGCAGGATCATTGATGCACTTGACAAAGGTGACTATGTCAATGTAACAGGTCGTAGCAGCAATCACACTGATATAAACATTGCACTTACACCTTTAAATAATCCGGATAAAGAAACAAGGTTTGAAAATTGTCTTGCAGATGTAAACATCCCTCTTGGAGAGGTATTTACATCTCCACAATTAAAGGGAACAAACGGTATTCTTCATGTAACAGAAGTATACCTTAACGGACTTAAATACAATGAGCTTGAACTTACATTTAAAGACGGCATTGTTGATAAATATAGCTGTACCAATTTCAGTACAGATGAGAAAAATCATAAATATATCGAAGAAAATATTCTATTCAACCATAAAACACTCCCTATGGGCGAATTTGCGATCGGTACCAATACAACAGCTTATGCAATGGGACTTAAATATAATATATCCCATCTTCTGCCTATCCTTATCGCAGAAAAAACAGGTCCACACTTTGCAATAGGTGATACATGTTTTTCTCATGAAGAAAAACTTCACACCTTTAACCCTGACGGAAAAGAAATGATTGCAAAAGAAAATGATTATTCAAAACTAAGAGACAGCGACAGCAGCCACGCATACTTTAACTGCCATACAGATATAACGATCCCATATCATGAACTTGGGGATATAACTGTTCACTGTAGCGATGGTTCTGAAATCAAAATAATAAAAGATGGACGTTTTATACTTGAAGGTACAGAAAAACTCAATGAGGTGCTGTAACAAATCATGCAAAATTCAAAAAGCAAAGAATTTAACCAAAAATTCAACCAACAGATCCAGGATATTAAACTGCCAGATAAAATTTCTGACAAATATACTATAACCAGTATACTCAAAGAAACTGATAATAAATGTGTATACATTATTTCTGATGCCAAAAAAGAACTTTATATATTGAAAATCTGCCACGGTATATTTCAATCTTCATTAAAACAGGAGTATGATGTTTTATGCCATGCTGCTTCCTGTTATTTTCCCGAACCTGTTGATTTTTTTAAAGAAAATGACAATTCATATCTTATTCGCAGCTATATAAGAGGAAAACCTTTATGTGATTACACAGAACAGCTTTTTGAAAAAATTTCAGATTTTACAGAATTTGAAAATACACTGATTCCATTATTTATAGAATGCTGCTCTATAATAAATATTCTTCACTCACTTAAACCACCTGTAATACATCGTGATATAAAAGAAGAAAATTTTATATTTGAAGCCTCATCCGGTCATCCTGTTCTAATAGATATTGATGCCGGCAGACAGTTTATGCCAAATAAATCAAGAGATACTGTTTTTGCCGGTACTTTTGGCAATGCTGCACCGGAGCAGTTTGGATTCGGACAAAGCGATGTAAGAACTGATATATACGGACTTGGCAAAACATTTATATCAATGCTTGGAGGCACAGAAGCTGCTAACAGCCACATTTCACCCGAACTCTCAACTATATTGTCCAAAGCAACAGCTTTTGAGCCGGAAAACCGCTATTCCAGCGTAAAAGAGCTTATTCAGGAACTTTGTTCCTTAAAAGATACTCGTATGCATAAAAATAAAAATATCAGACTTAAACGCCCCTTAATATTTCTATTTGCAGGATTGCTTGCCGGTTCAGCAATTGGTTCAGGAGTCGGTATCATAATATCAAGAAATATACCTATATCAAATATGGTACAAACACAATCACAGCCAAAAAACGACAATCCTCAAGACACTTCTAAAACCAGTCAGGAAAATAATAACTCCAATAATGATGATACCGCTAACAGCTCATCTGATAATAATTCATCAACAAAGAGTATGTCTGACAGCAATAAAAAATCAGTCAACGATTCACTCGTTGACAGAGCCGGTGTAAAATCTTTAAATCTGTTCGATTTTCAAGATGATGTTGATTCAATTATTCTTGCTGCATATGACAATGATGGCGATACACTTGCCAAAAGTATTGACACGCTTATTTCTAAATTATATAAAGAACCTGAACTTACACGCAACCCACCAAAGGACTACTCCGGTTATGACCATCTCCCTGACAGCGTAATAAACAGTTCACCTATGGATATTATTCGTCAGAGGCTTGTGTATCGTAATCACTGCCTAAAAAAAACTATTGGTTCTTTTAATAAATATCAATCAGAAATACTTAGTCTTTTAAGACTTGTTTTATACCGTACAGGCGATGCTGATGAAAGCTGCATTTATAAATATTCTCATTCTGCCAAAGATAAGGTTGATGAAAACGATTATTATTTCTGTTTGAGCGATCTGCTTGATAACATACAGCTCGCCATAGACAATAAAGATGGATTTGTACGTGTTTATGAACAAAACCAGTAATTTATTAACATATCTTCATTTTTGCTATATAGTAACAGTTCATTCTCCAATGTCAATTATTTAATTTCTGTATATATATGGTATTCCAAAGCAATTTTATGTACAGTAAATAGTGGGCATTTTTGCCCACCACCCAATATTTTTCTTATGTTAATATAGTCATTGACAATGGGGAAATTGGAATAATTTGGAGAATTGGGGAATGATTATGAAAGCAACAGATGAATTATTAAAACAAATAAAAGAATTAAATATAGAAGAGTTTAAAAAAGAAGAAAACTTTGACAACATTGGCATTGGTGAATATCTATGTAATCTTCTTACTTCACATAATCTACAGCCAAAAGATATTATTCTAAATCTAAATATGGAACGTTCTTATACATATCAGATTTTAAATGGCCGCCGCAAACCAACACGCAATTTTCTTCTGCGCATTGCTATTTTTCTTAAACTTCCACTTGAAGAAACACAACGTATGCTCTCAATTGCACAACGACCACAGCTTTATCCACGCAATCGTTTTGATGCGGTTATAATTTTTGCTTTGGAACACAATATGACCTTATATGAGACTTATGCATTACTTGAAGAAATCGGAGAAGAACCATTAAATTGATTCTTCTCCGATTTTTTTATATTTTCAATTTGAAAAGATATATACATTTCTGTAATCTATAGACCCTTTAATTCTATAGATTACAAACCAGCGTAACATTTCACTTACTTCTTTACCGTTACTGTAACCTTCCTGCTTACACCATTGGCTGTAACTGTGATAACAGCTTTTCCTGCTTTAACACCTTTTACAACACCTTTGCTTGTAACTGTGGCAATCTTCTTATTGGATGTTACAAACTTTACAGATGCTTTTGGAGATACAGTTGTTTTTATTGCAACTGTCTTACCTTTTTTAACCGAAAGATTTGTTTTAGCTACTTTAAGAAGATAGTCACTGCTTACACAAGCTGCTGTCTCTCCAATCTCTTTTGCATTCATGTTTACCCAGCATCCTGAATCCTTACCAAATGAACTTTCTGCAACAAGAATATCTCCGTCATTTAACTTAAATTTATCAACAAGAATATATGTGTCACCTGTCATATGAACACCCTGGAAATTCATATTGGCATTCACAATATACTCTTTTGATGTGTCAAACGGCTCTTTTGCATCCTCCCAGAACTCTGATCTAAGTTTAACATTATTCATTGTAATTTTTACAAAATCACCTTTTTCACTGACTGATGCGAGATCATTTAATGATATATCCTTGTCTTCTTCCGGACTGTATTGTGCAAATTCATATTTACCATTCTTATAGTCAACACGTACATTATCATTCATTTCCAATGAACCGATATATGAATCCTCTCCTTCCGGGGTATCTGGATTGTTCATTGCCAAATCAATACCAATTCTAAAACGGTTGTTTTTGTCTTTAAAAAGGAACTTAGGCACCGATATTGTAAAACCTACATTAAAATTGGCTGAACCTTTTACTTTCAGTCCATCTGTGATATCAAATCCAACATTTGAACTTGCAAGACTCCAATACTCATCCTTCTCACAGATATTGTCGTATGATACCTTAACAGGAAGACTATAATTTGTTGCTGCTGATGCACCGATTCCTGTGCATGTTGTCACTACCATGGCTGCTGCCATCGTTACTCCCAATACTTTTGCAAACATTTTTCTCATAAGCAAAATTCTCCTTTCAATAAAAACACACGTTATTAAGAAATCCAACAAATATCATATCTGTCTAATCACACTTTTGCATATGTATGATGATTGTAGACTTTTTATGATATTTCTTCTAATATGTATTTTACCAAAAGGAGAATATTAATTGGTGGGCATTCCTGCACACTTATATATCAAATTTCAACATTAAGCATTAAGCGACTGTTTTCCAGCATTTGTGTTCATCAATTTTTATTGCCATAAAATATACTTTTATTCTATCCTACTAAAATACTTACACCAAATGGCTGCAGCTCTACAGAATCTCCAGTCATATAATTCTGATGTGTAAGGGCGTCCTCACAATTGCTGTTAAGTACAACTGACTCCTTATTTTTTGTATGATTTAAAAGGAATACGATAGATTTTCCTTCCTTAATACGCATGGACGCCTCTACTCCATCAGGAGTTTCCATTACAGGCTCTATACCGCATTTTTCAAAAATATCATGCATAAATTCTGCATAAAATGCTTTATCTGAACGTGTTCCCACATAATAAGCACAGCCTTTTCCAAAATTGTTACGTGTTATCACAGGAGTTCCCTCATAGAAATCTTCCTGATAAATTGATACAGCTTCTGCCCCTTCTAAATGCATCAGATCACATAGTACAGATGACGGATATTGTCTGCCATTGTATTCAAAATGATTACACTCTCCTTCTGGCAAAGCATCATTTTCTTCAACCCATATGCCAAGAATATCCTTAAGTTTTCCCGGATATGCCCCTATAACAAGATCATGCTCATTTACTATACCGCTGAAATATGTTGTGATAAATATTCCGCCATCTTTTACATATTCTCTTATCTTATTGTCATATCCTTCTTTTGTCATATATAATAGTGGAGCTATAACAACCTTATACTGCTCAATAGAATCCTCAACACTAATGATATCTACTGAAACATTCTGGTCAAATGCCGCATTATAATAATCTTCAATAGCTTCTTTATAGTGCATCAATACACTTGGGCCTGCTGAATACTCTACTGCCCACCAGTTGTCCCAGTCAAATACGATTGCCACCTTTGAAGGAGTTCTTGCCTCCAAAAATGTATCTTTAAGGCTTTCAAGTTCTTTTCCTAAATCTTCTACTTCAAGAAATACCCTTGTATCATCCCTTCCGGCATGATCAATCACAGCTCCATGATATTTTTCACATGCACCAATGCTTCTTCTTATCTGGAAATACTGTATGGCATCTGCACCATGTGCAGCCGCCTGATAACTTTGAAGCCTTAACTGGCCTGGACGCTTTAATTTGTTGTAATGCTGCCAGTTCGTAACGCTCGGAGTCTGCTCCATAAGTACAAAGGAATCCTGACCTCCGATACCACGCATTAGGTCATGATTAAGTGCAATCTGTGCCGGACTGTCATCTGGTGCAGGATAATTGTCCCATGATACAAAATCCATTGATCTTGCCCACTTTTGGTAATCCAATGGTTTATAAAATCCCATCAGATTGGTTGTAACAGGAATATCCGGTGTAACCTTTCTGATCTCATCTTTTTCAAGTTCAAAACATTCCAATATACTGTCAGACATGAAACGGTTGTAATCAAGTGATATTCCCTGAAACATTGTTCTTTCCATTCCAATTCCCATATCAAAATGTTCACTTCTTCTGTCAGGTACGACAATCTCATCCCAGTCATAAAATGTATGACCCCAGAATGCTGTATCATAGCTTGCATTGACAGCGTCTATTGTTTTATATGTATTTTTCAGCCATCTGCGGAATGCTTTCTCACAGTTGTCACAATAGCAGGCTCCGCCATACTCATTGGATATATGCCAGGCAACAATATTGTCATAATCCTTATAACGCTCTGCAAGCTTTTTTGCGAGCTTTGGTGCATAATATCTGTATGTAGGACTGTTTGGGCATGAGTTATGTCTTCCTCCAAATTTTCTTTTCATGCCATCCTGCTCTACTCTCAGGATATCAGGATATCTCTTTGCCATCCATGCCGGATGAGCCGCTGTAGCTGTTGCAAGACATACCTGAATATCATTTTCACGCATAAGATTCATAATCTTATCAAGTTTTTCAAAATCATATTCATCTTCTGAAGGCTGTATTGCCGCCCAACTGAATACATTCAATGTAACCTCATTGATATGGGCCTTTTTCATCATTCTGACATCTTCATGCCATACCTCTTCCGGCCACTGTTCCGGATTGTAATCCCCACCATATAATACCTTTTTTATGCGTTTTCCATATGCCATATAATTTCTCCTATCTGCAAATTCTAATAAAATAATTTATGATACCCTATCTTTTATATAC
>CAZFFA010000093.1:0-9712 GCA_964517955.1 uncultured Jutongia sp.
TAAATGTTGAGAATACGATTGTATATATAATCAACTGAAACAGTGGATTGATAAAAGTCCATAAAAATCCAAGCGCAGATCCCTGATATCTTGCACGCAGATCTTTTTTTACAAGTGAAAATATCATCTGTCTGTAATCATATAATTCCTTCATATACTTCCTCATTTCCAAATATTTTTCTTTTTATTCCCACAAAAAATAGTACTTTCCAAATACATTCATCCATTCGTTGTAACATTTATCATGTTCATTTAATATATCACTCCAGTCAGACATAAATTTACCCCATTCCTTATCTGCTTGTACTATCCCACAAAACTCTTTTTCATGTGAAGCTCCACTACACATAAATGGTACATATGGCGATACTACGCAGTCGCCAAAATTTCTCTGTGAATCAAAACATATAGAAAACCATGCCTGGTCTGTCCACATGCCATAACCAAGCCATTTTTTGCTGACTATATCCGTATTTTCACTTATCCATCTTGTATATGTTTCATTTTTAACTGCTAAAACAGCCCCACCAAGCAACGACACATTCTGTCTGAACTCAAGTCTGTTCATATATGCCGGATCTTCCTTAGGTACATTTCTGTACAAGGGGCGTATTTTTTCCTGCCACTTATTGCTATAACAATATCCCGCATGATAAATATTTCCATTTTCATCATATACTGTAGGTGCTGCTACCTGATTATCTACCGGCTGCAGACACTGGAGCATCTCATTTATCCAGTCCGATGATATTTCCATTGGTCTATAACCTTTACGAACCATTATTATGTAGTCAGAATCTTCTATCTCTGTTGATGGTGCATCCCCATTTATACATATTTTTATATTATAAGGTGCACTTTTTATACTCGCTTTCACCCACCTGGCTGTTTCTTCATCTTCTGATATTATAAATACCTTGCAATTATCAGGCACATGATATTTTATCTTAAAATAAGGACCATGTTTCTTCGATGATTCCACTATCGCCCCTTCTGTGCTATGCCTTAGATATTCAACCAAAGCCCTTCTTCCAGCCTCAACAACATATGGTTTGGCAGCAACACCTGATGCTGATGAGCCACTGTGGAGTCTCCAATAATAAAGCACTTTGGGAATATGTCTTATGACACTTGCTTCTGATGTAAGACGTAGAAAGAGATCATAGTCCTGACTGCCATCATATTTCTTACGAAATCTTCCTGTTCTTTCAAGAAGATCTTTTTCAAAGACTGTGAAATGACATATATAATTATTGTTACGGAATGATTCCTGCTTGAAATCAGGCTTTAGATGAACGCTCTGCACATGTTCTGTGTCTTTTACAAATGATAATTCATCTGTGTATACGAAATCTGCACCATATTTTATTATTTCCTGCATAACCCAATATAGAGCTGATGGATGAAGTATATCATCATGATCCATCAGCCCTATGAATTGTCCCTGTGCCATGATAAGTGCACTGTTGGTATTGTTGGATATTCCATCATTGGATGCAAGCTTACGGTATTTTATCCTTTCATCTGATTTCTGATATTCTTTTACTATGGCTTCTATCTGGTTCTGATGAAATGCATCACTTGCATCAGCAAGGCAAAGCTCCCAGCCACCATATGTCTGCCATATAACTGACTCTATCATATCACGAAGAAAGTTTTCAGGTGTATTGTACAAAGGAACTACTATACTTATAGTATAATCATTGTCAGGTTTCCATTCCTCCTGCTCTTTTCTAACACTTTTTGATATTTCTATAGGAAAATATTTTTTACCAAGCTTGTATTTTATCTGATAACGATAATATACCTTTCGCATTGTATACTTCATTCCATAATCTTTATTGTACTGTTTTATTTTTGATAATACTGACATTTCTTCCGCCTTCTTTTTTATTTATCCTTTAACAATACTTTCAAACATACTTAATAAAATCTGCAATCTTACTTATATGATTCTAAAAGCTTCCTGACAACAATATTATCTTAAATATCCTGTCATCCATTTTTCTCTGACGATATGCTTCTTTACCTTTTACAAGTCTGATTCTTGCAATCAGTGACTTTCTGCTGTCAACAAGCTTCCTTGCAAGTCTGATACATTCTTTTGCATTGCTTTTGTCAATGTATTTATATGCTATATCATTTTTCTGACAGTTTTCATATATCCTAAGAAATTCTGTCATCTGATTACTTATATTTCGTCTGTTTCCCTTAAAACGTTTAACTCTGTCTTTAAATTCTTTGCTGCGGCTTACATTGGTTCCTACTTCATTGCCGCCATGCTGTCTGTAGCATATATATGATGTCTCATCATAATAAACTCTGCCAAAGCTGCTCGCAATTATATAGAACCACCAGTCATGCATCACTGTGTACTCCGGATTGTCAGCTTTGACCACATCTCTTAACTTCTTATCAATGACGATTGTACATCCGGTGACTATATTTTCTATAAGAGCATTATTAAATGACGGTCTCATCGGAGGTCTTTTTATCTCTGATACAAGTGGTACAAGATTTTCATCGACAAGTTTTGGGCGGCAGCAATATAGAAGTGGTACATCCGGAGATTCTTTTTTCATTGCTTCTATCTTTGCTATGCCTGCACTAAGCTTTTCAGGCATCCAATAATCATCCTGATCTGCAAAAGCATAATAATCAGCCTCTTCATCCGAACTGTCAAGCAGATCAAAAAAACTCTTTATTACACCTTTATTGCCATCGGTATACCAACTGACAATATCAGGATATTTTGAAGCGTATGACTCAAGTATATCTCTTGTACTGTCCGATGAACCATCGTCACGTATCAACAGTTTTACCTGTGCAAGCCCTTTATTTTCACAATCCTGCGCTATTATAGAATCAATCTGTTCATTTAAATATTTTTCTCCATTGTAAGTAGACATTAAAACCTGTATTGTCCTCATTAAAAAACCTCATTTCTAAGCTGTTTATCGCTATAAACTGTAAATCTATCATAATTTCATCTGCCATAAGAGCTATTTGTTTTCGCTCATAAGCAAATAGCTGCATTATGACAATTGTCAATTTCCAGAACAAACATCACCATAAATCTTTCTCATCTGTTTATCTACTACTTCTATAGAAAATTTTTTGATACGTTCTCTGTTCCAAAGTCCCATCTGCTTTCTTCTTTCGTCTCTGGGTACTGCACTTTTGCCATCTTTTTCAGTAAACATACGTCTTACCTTCACCGCATAGTCAACCGGATCAAATCCATTTACAAGATATCCTCCTTTTGTATGCTCTATAAGATCATCAACACCTCTTATATGTGAAGCAATAACAGGCAGTCCTACTGCCATTGCCTCCATCATCGCCACAGGCAGCCCCTCTCTTTTTGACGGGAATATAAAACAGTCACATTGTTCGAGAAGCTCTGCTGTATTATTGACATATCCGGCAAAGAATACCCTGTCTGTTAACCCAAGTTCCTTTGTCCTTAACTCAAGCTTTTCCCTCATCACGCCTTCGCCACATATGATATAGACTATCTTTAAATCTCTAAGTTCATTCATCGCTTCTATGACAGTCATATTGTTCTTACCAGATGCAAGTTCACCTACACTTATAAGTATTTTATAGTCTTTTCCTATACCATATTTTTTTCTTATATCCTCTGCACCATCATGTATATTTATCTGACTGCCCGACCAGTCGTTTATCTGATAATCTTTAAATTTCTTAGGATTTATACCGACACCGCTTATCTTTTCTGCACTTCCACGAAGTGGAAATGTCTGCGCTCTTTTATAATCTTCATCATTGATTGTTATAAGTCTGTCTGTGTATCTTGCCATATGTCTTTCTACTGGATAATACAGCCAGTTTTTAAGTGGTGCTCCCATAAAAAAATGAAAGCCATGCGCTGTATATATAATAGGAACTTTTCTTCCGGTTTCTTTATATACCTTAGCTGCTGCTTTTCTTGCAAGAACTCCACTCATCGGCATATGACAGTGTATAAGATCAAACTTTTCATTTTCCATAAGTTCTTTTAACTGCCCATAAGCCTTTTTTACTTCCCTTGAAAATGGAGAACGTACAAAATCTATCTGATGAAGTATAATACCTGTTCCCTCAAGCCTTTTGTTGTCATGACCATACACTACAGTATTAAGATCAGTTGCATAATGAACTTCATATCCCATTTTCTGAAGTATCTTTACATTATTCATTTCAAACTGGGGTACAAAACCACTTACTCTTGTTACAAGCAAAGCTTTTTTCATCTAAATCCTTCCCTTCTGCAACATAGCAGTCTGCCTATAAGTTTTATATAGATACAGCTTATCACCCTATTTATTGCTTTCAACGATTTCTTTAACTATATCTTCTATCGCTTCTTTCGATGCACTTACTTCCTTTTCTGCCGTTATCTGATCTTCACCGATTCCCTCTGTTGCTTCTTTCCTATGTACTGTCTTTACAGTCATAAGTATAAGATTTATATCTGTCCACAGTGAATAATTCTCTATATAAAACAAATCCAGCTTAAGCTTATCATATGGTGTTGTATTGTATTTGCCGTACACCTGAGCATAACCTGTAAGACCTGCCTTTACTCTTGTCCTGAATGTAAATTCCGGCATTTCTTCACAATATTCCCTCATTATCTCAGGTCTTTCAGGTCTTGGCCCGACAAATGACATATCACCTTTTATTATGTTAAAAAGCTGCGGAAGCTCATCTATACGTGTTGCTCTTATAAACCTGCCTACCGGCGTTATACGCTTATCATTCTCCCTTGCAAGCATAGCAACACCGTCGCTTTCGGCATTGACTATCATACTTCTGAACTTATATATATAAAATTCTTTTTCTTGTATTGTGCATCTGACCTGTTTATAAAACACAGGACCTTTGTCATACAATTTGATTGCTGCCGCTGTGATAAGCATAAATGGCGATGCTATTATAAGCATAGGTATGGCAATTATCAGATCAAGTGCACGTTTCCAGAACCGTTGGTCAAAGCTTAATGCGTAGCCCTTTGACAAAAGAAATGGTGAATCAAATACATGAATCCTGTCTGCCCCCATAAGAATTATATCGGATATTTTGGGAATTACGTATGCTCTTATCCTATTGGCATAACAGTATTTAAGCATATCGTTTCGCTTTACAGCGGATATATCACCTATGATAACAGCCTGAAAATCTTTCATTTTTTCTTTGATCACATCTATGCCTTCATCAATATTTACCGCATCATATATAGCATATTTGTCACGCCTTGCTTCAACCTTATATACAAGGTCAGCCGCCGGTCTTTCTCCATATATAAGAAGTATCTTCCATGGCTGAAATATTCTGTTATAAAAATATATGATAATAAAGTTCCAGATAGTTGAAACAATCATCTGGACCGCCATTGCAATTATAATAGCACCTGGATTTACTGCTCTGAATGCAAGAAGACATATTACTATATATATAAATATATTGGCAAAAAAAAGGCTTAGATACTGCGAAAGCATTACCTCTATGCGTCGAAGCTGCCCAATCTTAAGTCCTCCATACATATATGAAAAGAAAAATAATATAAGTGCAAATAATCCTGTGATAGCAAAATGACCTTTTCTATAAAATGTCATTACATACATTGTTGATGAATAATAATAATACCATACAAATGCAAATATACCTGCCATAAGCAGTATATTGACAAGTGATGCAAAGAATAAAATCGTTTTCTTATATGGATCGTAATTCTTCATTGGTAATCCCCACTCTAATCTTCATGTTTCTGCATAAGTTTCTCAAGTCCCTGATGCTTTATATTGGCAAGTGAGCTGAATATGTGCTCGTTGGCAAGTTTCTCAGCCCTGTCCTCATCCTTATCTTTCACTGACTGCAATATAGCCTTGTGCTCCTCTGATGCCTTTCCTGCCCTTTCTCTTGATGAAAGAGTGTTCTTTCGTACACGCTCTACATAATGATGATAATCAGACAAAATGTGTTCAAGGATCTTGCTTCCTGATGCTTCATAAAGTGTCAGATGAAAACGGTTATCAAGCTCAAATATCTGATCCCAGTGTTCTTTCTGTATATGAAATTCGCTAAGATATACTATTTCTTCCAAATCCTCTATCTGTTCTTTTGTTATATGCTCACATGCCCATTTTGCACAAAGTCCCTCAAGATACGAACGTATGATATATATATCATATATATCCTTAGCTGTTATTCCATTGACATACGCACCTTTATTGGGAATTATATTGACAAGTCCCTCCAGTTCAAGCTGTCTTAAAGCCTCTCTGACCGGAGTTCTTGACACACCCAGTTCTTTACTTATGGCAGCCTCTCTAAGTTCGTCCTTTTCGGCATAATTACCTGACAATATGTCTTCTCTTATTTTATTGAATACTTTGCCACGCAGGGAATACTTATCCATGACTTCTTTATTTCCATTGTAATTGTCCATTGTAATCCTCCATTTAATAACCATGTTTTATTGTATACATTCGTACAATCAATGTCAATGTAAACTTGTTGTACTTGTTAATTTAAAAGATATTATGTATAATTGGTAACAGTTCGGTCATTTAAAACCCGAATTGCTATCAATTATATTTTATAAATGCACAGACATAGCTCTGACATCCGCTGCCAGACTATGCACCAACTTATTCAGGGAGGAACTTTTAATTATGGCAATGTACTACAATGATAATAACAAAAAAAAGCCAAAACAAAGCAGCAATGCAGAAAAGAAGTATCCAATCGGTCTCCTTCTTCCTGTAATTGCTATACTCGCAGTAATTCCACTTGTTACATTCCTGCATCAGTACAATACCAATCTGACGCAGTTTGACTGGTACACAAGTGTTTCAGACGGAATTGATTTTTTCTTATATAATAAGATGGTCTGCTTCATAGTTGCATGCTGCTGTATGATTTTCTGCCTTATCTATATGATAGTTGCAGAAGAACAAAAGGCTGTATGGATCAAGAATCTTATACCACTTGCAATATACTGTGTTCTTACATTTATATCAGCACTTGCATCCAAATATAAGTATTTCTCATTCCATGGAATATATGAACAGTTTGAACCTGTATGGGCACTAATGGGATATTGCCTTGTGGTTTATTATTGTTTCTTTGTATTCCGTACAGAAAATGCCGTAAGGCGCACTATGAAATGGTTTGTTGCCGGTATCACAGTTATGACTTTACTTGGTCTGTCACAAACATTTAATCATGACTTCTTCCAGTCATCACTCGGTCAGAAGCTTATAACACCATCTTCATATAAAGGTGGTCCTCTGGCATTTAATTTTGAACCCGGACGACCTTACTTATCAGTTTACAATCCAAACTACGTAGGTTTCTATGTAGCTCTTGTAGTACCTGTGCTTGTGGCACTTATATTTACATCTAAAATTTTATGGCACCGCATTGGATATGGTCTGCTGATAGTTTCTCTTCTGCTTATCCTTTTTGCATCACAGTCCCGTGCCGGTATAATCGCACTTATATTTGCATTTCTTGTAATGCTGTTGTGTATGAGAAAGGTGTTTATCAAAAACTGGAAAATAACAGTCGGGGCAATAGGTGTATTCATCATAGCATTTATAGTCATAAATGTAATGAACCAGAATATACTTATTGATCGTATGAAATCTATGTTTACTACAAAACAAGAGGAACATCCTCTTGAAAGTATCATAACCGGAGATGATGCAGTTACTATTACATACAATGGCGAAAAGCTTGCCTTCAGCGTAACTCAGAATGAAAATGGTGATGATGTATTCACACTTACAGATGGTAACGGCAAAAATATAGGCTATAAACTTAATGATGAGAAAACCGAGTATGCCGTTGATGATGACAGATTCCCATTTACATTTGTTTCTGTCAGAGCCGACAGCTTAAATGGATTTGTAGTCTATATCAATGGTGATAAAACTGTTCCATGGTATTTTACAAACCTTATGAAAAAAAATGACAGCTCATACTATGTAGTCGGTGGTTCAGGAGCTATGTTTAAGCTTACCAAACAGGAAAAGTCAATACCATTCCTTGAAAATCATTACCACTTTGCCAATATGCGTGGTTACATATGGGCACGTACTATACCGCTCCTTAAGAAATATTTCTTCTTAGGTTCAGGTCCCGATACATTTGTCATCGCTTATCCAAACAATGACCTGGTAGGTGCTTATAATTCCGGTCATCAGGGAGAATTGATCACAAAACCACACTGTATGCTTCTCCAGATAGCAGTACAGACCGGTGTTCCATCACTTATCGCATTTCTTGTATTTATTATATGGTATCTCATAAGCAGTCTCAGACTTTATTGGAATATGAACTATGAAGAATACCTTCCAAAGATCGGTGTTGCTATATTTGTTGCAGCTATTGCATATCTGATACTTGCTCTTACAAACGATTCATGTATCGCAACATCACCTATATTCTATGCTTTGCTCGGTATGGGACTTGGAATCAATTATAAATTGAAAAAAGATAAAAAGGAAACTGTTAAACCGAAAACTGCAGCATAGCTGAGTTATAGCATAAAAATTTCTTATATGAAATATATTCACATATTGGATTTGTGTCTGCATATATCTGATGCAAATTCAATATGTAAAAAATGTATGCAGCAATTGAACTCAATATTAAAACTGCTGTCATATATAATCAAAAAGAAGATAACAGACATTATATGAAACAATCTCAAATGTGTGCTATCTTCTTTTTATGATACATTATGCATCATCTCTGAATATATGCCATATGGTGTACGGCCCAACGGCTTATACTGACTTCACTTATAAAAAGATATCTCTCTTCCATGTGTACGGCCATGAAATCAGAAATATATTTTTCTAAGATATTAGTCATTTATCCGGTAGATTGATACCTAATGTATTTGATAAATATATCGGCATTAATTATACTAAAATTTAGCTTTTATTACAAGTTTTATGCATTTTGTATTTCAATTTACTCATTTTTTATGAAATGAGTAAATTGAATTGACTATGAGTAAAATTAGTGATAGTATTCAATTATAGGTTTATATAGGTTTTGATGCTGGAGATAAATTATGAGAAACTATGATTATGCTGAAAAATGGGAAAAACTCCTTACCCCGAAGATTGTAGCTATGCTTACACAGATACATGAGTATAAAGGGGAACAAGCCCTCTTTATAGAATCAAAAGCAGATGTCCTTACAAAGCTTGTTGAGATAGCTAAAATACAGAGTACAGAGAGTTCAAATAAGATTGAAGGTATATTTACTACAGATACCAGGTTAAAGGCTCTGGTGATGGATAAAACTCGTCCTAAAACAAGAAATGAACGAGAAATAGCCGGTTATCGTGATGTCCTTAATACGATTCATGATAGTTATGAGTATATTCCGCCAAAACCTTCTACAATCCTTCAACTTCATAGAGATTTATATAAGTTTGGTAGCTATGATGTCGGAGGTAAGTATAAATCTGCCGACAATATCATAGAAGAGGAAGATGAACAGGGTAATATATTTGTGAGGTTTAAACCTGTTCCTGCATGGGAAACACCTGAGAATATAAATTCACTCTTTGAAGCATTTAATGAGCAGATGGATAAGGGACAGGCGGATCCACTTATTCTGATTCCTATGTTTATACTTGATTTTCTGTGTATACATCCTTTCAGCGATGGTAACGGAAGAATG
>CAZFFA010000094.1:0-9695 GCA_964517955.1 uncultured Jutongia sp.
ACGTCATTCTGATGTATTCCTATCTCGGACTGATATACATCCTGTACCTGCATAGCATATTCCCTAAGCTGCTGTGTCTCCTCTGATAATCTTCCAACACGTTCTGTGTATACACGAAACATTCTTAATGCTTCATCATCAAAAAATTCTTCTTCATTAACCGACAGTTCATCTCCGATATCCATAAGCTGACTGTAATAATGATAAAATCTTGCAATAACTTTTTTTATCTTCAATACCCTGTAACTGATTTTCTCTGTTCTTCCCTCAAGCACGTCTTCTTCTATCTCTGCAATATCACGTTCGATACGTTCCAGAAAAAGAAGATCATTTTCTATAAATGATGCAAAGAAATCATAAAGGAATCTGCTTATCGTATAATCCTTATGAATTGATCTGTTGGTTATATGTGAAATGACATTGTCTATTTCATCGTCATTGTCAAGAATTATTATACGATTTTTGGTAATATACATTGAAAATGACATTTCCCTGTGTCCCGCTTCCTTCGGCGGAACACGAAATGTAGCATATAAAAAATCACTATAGCTTTCCATCTTGCAAAAGTGGACACTGTCCGAAGTATGCCCTATTCCAAGCTTCTTATGAAGCTCTGAATCTTCATTCCACTGTTCAGCTTTCAGTACAGCAATTCCGGCATCGGATTTCCAGAAATTATCCTCATCGGATTTAAATACACCATCTTCTTTAACAATATATCTCAATGTTTACATCCCCTTCAACATTCCCTTGCATTTATGCACTAATAATCCTGCTTTGAAATCTTATATTTTTTTCTAAACTGCTTTGATGTAAATCGATCGTTACCAAAATGATCCCTGCTCATCTTATTGCTTCCTATAAGAAAATATTTATAGCTATTCGTTCCATCGTCCCATGTAGTATCTAAGTAATACCATTTTCCCTTTAACTTTACAAGATTCCATGCATGTGACTCTATCTCACTTCCATTGTCTGCCTTACCCGATATAATACGACACTTTATTCCTGCCTCGGTAAGCATCTTATATGTCAACATAGCATATCCCTGGCACACTGTTTTCTTTTGCCTCAGTCCTGCATATGCACTATGCAGCCGCTGTGACTTATCATATTCAACATTTTTTACTATCCAGTCATGAATAAGCTTCACCCTTTTATACCTGCTCCTCTTTTTTATATGTAATTCTTTAAGAATCCCTTTGACTCTTCCATCCACATAACTTTGCTGGTCTGCATTGTCCAGATATCTGGCGGAAATAGTTATTTTGGCATTTAAGATATTCCATCTTGTACTAAAATTCATACTTCTTATATCATTGTTCAGATAGTCAAAATCATTGGCAGTCTTTGTATTGTCATACCGCAGTAAAATGTCATTTACTATTTCTTTTATTCCCTTGACGACCTTTTCAATATTATCTCCGCTATATTCTATATTTATAGTATCTTTTCTAAAGAGAAGTCCCCTGTATATCTGCTGTTTAAGCTGTTCTTCATCAGATGCACTTAATGTAACACTTGAACCGCCGTCAAGCGCAAGTTCACTCACCGGCTTTGAAAATGAATAAACATACTTTCCATCATCATTCATTGTCTGCTCTTTTTTGTCTTCATCCTTTTTCTGTGCTTTTTCGCCTATTTTTTTAGTATTTGATATCAGCTTATCCTTTTCTTCTATGATTTTATTCAAATTTTCTTTGTCTATTTTCCCTATTATATTGTCATCGATCAGTTCACTGATATTTTTCTTTATCGTATTGACTCCTTTTGATATATCAACATTTCCAAATCTTGTTTCAACAAGATTTACAATTTCGTATGTTGCAAAGCATATAATCAAAATTAACGTACACACCTTTATTATCTTAAAAATCTTCAAATGTATTCTCCCATCTTTTTCATCTTATTTCTTAATCGTATCGTATAACTTTCTTAATCGTATCGTATAACTACTCCATGGTCAATAGACTTGATTTTATATTTTTTATATAATAATATATCTACGGTCTTTAAACAAAGCAAAGATGTGTTTTTCTAACATATTCGATTACAATATTTAATTTCTCAAATACGTTTATTTTTAGAAAGGTTTTTATTTACATGCATATAAAAGAAAATATAATAACTTTCATTAAAAAAGAAACCATACTCTGTGCAGCATCAATACTTGCTCTGTCTTCCATGGTATTGGTTCCACCATCAAAAGAATATATATCATATATAGATTTTCGTGTTATAGGACTTCTTTTCTGCCTGATGATAGTTATGGCAGGACTTAAAAGTGTTGGAATTTTTGATAAGCTGATGGCATTACTTCTAAAACATATACATACAACAAAACAGCTTGCATTCATTCTTATTATAAGCTGTTTTGTCTTAAGCATGTGGATAACCAATGATGTAGCACTTATAACTCTTGTTCCATTTACAATAATGATATGCAATAAAACAAATAAAAACAAGCTTCTTATACCTGTCATAGTTATGCAGACCGTAGCAGCCAATCTCGGAAGCATGTGCACACCTATCGGCAATCCTCAGAATTTATATCTCTATACAACCTCTGGTATGTCAATCACATATTTTCTGAAGCTTATGATGCCACTGACAGTTATTTCACTTGTTCTTATACTAATAAGTATCTTATTTTTTAAAAAAGAACCACTCGCAAATAATTCAAAAGATAATTTATACAGTAAATCAAATATAGCAGACGTAAAAGAAAATTCACACAACAATTCAAGTATAGCAGACATAAAGGAAAATCTACACGGGAATTCATTTACAACAGACAGAACTGCAAAAATAAAAACAGTAGCTTATGCCATTCTTCTTGTACTATGTCTTTTGACCGTACTTAGAATACTTGACTTTAAGATACTGCTTATTGTAGTAACGCTTTCTGCTCTTATTTTTGAAATGAGGTTATTTCTACAAGCCGACTACATGCTTTTACTTACTTTCAGCGCATTTTTTATATTTATAGGCAATATGAAACAGATTGATATAATCAATACATTTCTCTGCAATATAGTAAGCGGAAACGAAGTTATAGTATCTGTACTTTCAAGCCAGATAATAAGCAACGTTCCCGCAGCTATACTTTTATCAGGATTTACAAAAGATTTCTCCTCACTGATTATTGGAACAAATCTCGGTGGACTTGGTACTCTTATTGCATCTATGGCAAGCCTTATTTCATTTAAGTATTACAATGCCACAAACCATAGCGACAGCAGACATTATCTTTTTGTATTTTCACTCGTAAATGTACTATTTTTAGCTATCCTGTATGCCTTATGTCTCATCATTTAATTAAGTTTCACTTTTCTTGCTTTATAGGCAGCTTCTTTCTATAAAGCCAAAAACACCTTACAGGCGATATGCAGCAACTTATCTTACATAGCAAGAAACGCCTTATGAATCCTTCTGTCACCGTCAAGTTCAGGATGGAATGCAAATGCAAGCTGATTCTGATAATGTACTCCTACTATCTTGTCATCAACTGTGGCAAGAACTTCCACATCATCTGATGTATCTGCTACGTATGGAGCTCTGATAAATGTCATAGGAACTTCTCCTATTCCATTGACCTCTGATTCCGTATGGAAGCTTCCAAGCTGTCTTCCATATGCATTTCTCTTTACTGACATAGGTATTGTTCCAAGATATGTTCTGTCGTCATTCTCTACATTTTCTGCAAGAAGTATCATACCGGCACATGTTGCAAGAACAGGCATACCATCTTTTATCTGCTCTTTTATAGTATCAAACATGTCTAACTCTTTTAAAAGTTTGCCCTGTACTGTACTTTCTCCTCCGGGAAGAACAAGTCTGTCATATCCTTTTTTAAGATCTTCCTTATTTCTTAATTCTACACATTCAGCACCAAGTTCATTTAAAACCTTTTCGTGCTCTATAAATGCACCCTGTAATGCAAGAACTCCAACCTTCATAATTATTTGCCCCTTTCAGCCATAAGCAGTTCTATCTCCTGCTCATTTATTCCAACCATAGCTTCACCAAGATCTGTAGAAAGCTCTGCGATAAGAGCTGCGTCTGTATAGTTTGTTACTGCCTTTACGATAGCCTGTGCTCTCTTTGCAGGATCACCTGACTTAAATATACCGGAACCAACAAATACACCGTCTGCACCAAGCTGCATCATAAGAGCTGCATCTGCAGGAGTTGCTACACCACCGGCTGCAAAATTAACTACAGGAAGCTTTCCATTGGTATGTACGTATTCTACAAGCTCATAAGGAACCTGTAACTGCTTTGCAGCCTCAAAAAGTTCATCCTCACGCATACTTGTAAGTCTCTGTATCTCACTGTTCATCATTCTCATATGTCTTACAGCCTGAACTACATCACCTGTTCCCGGTTCACCCTTTGTTCTTATCATAGATGCACCTTCATTGATTCTTCTAAGTGCTTCGCCAAGATCTTTTGCACCACATACAAATGGAACTTTAAATTCTCTCTTGTTGATATGATAAACATCATCAGCCGGAGACAATACTTCACTTTCATCTATGTAATCAATCTCAATAGCTTCAAGAATCTGTGCTTCAACAAAATGACCGATACGGCACTTTGCCATAACAGGGATTGAAACCGCCTCCTGAATACCCTTTATCATCTTAGGATCACTCATACGTGATACACCGCCTGCTGCTCTTATGTCAGCAGGGATTCTTTCAAGAGCCATAACAGCACATGCACCTGCTGCTTCAGCTACTCTTGCCTGCTCAGGTGTTGTTACATCCATGATAACTCCACCCTTAAGCATCTGTGCCAGTTCCTTATTTAATTCATATCTTACATTATTAGCCATTATCTATTCCTCCATCTTTTAATTTGCCCTCTGTACTTTTCTACTTATACATTTCTTTTATGTATGAGAGCATTTTTTATTTACTTTTTCAATGGCTATGATTATACTTACAATGTGGTCATAAATAAATCACCAAATTAAATATATTCAGTATGGTCAGTTTGGAGGAAATCATAAAAATGTTGACATATAATTTAAACAATACAGGGTCAGATTCTCTTTATGAATATCTGTACAAATGTATCAAAAAGGACATAATACAGGGGAAAATAAAGACTGGGGACAAGCTTCCATCAAAAAGAACATTTGCAAAAAATCTGGGTATAAGTGTCATTACAATAGAAAACGCATATAGTCAGTTAATGTCAGAAGGATATATATATTCCCTCCCCAAAAAGGGCTTTTATGTATCTGATCTTAACAACAACCCACTCCATACAAAAACTGCTATAAAAGAACAGGTAATTCTTACAGGAGGCGACAATTCGTATATAGCTGACTTTTCAAGCAACCAGACCGAACATCAGATATTTCCTTTCTCAATATGGGCAAAAACTATGCGTGATGTTATCAATGACAATCAGACACAGCTTATGACAAATGCTCCATGTGGCGGAATAATGATACTGCGGCAGGCTATTGCAAAATATCTCAATGACTTTCGTGATATGCGTGTAAAACCCGAACAGATAATAATAGGCGCAGGTACAGAATACCTGTACAGTCTGATAATCCAGCTTCTTGGAGATAAGCTTACATATGGTGTTGAAAATCCCGGATACACAAAAACCGCAAAAATCTATGGCAGTATGCACATTCCGCACAAGTATATCAACATAGACAACGAAGGTGTACCTGTCGACTCACTTGTAAATGAAGGAATTGATATAATACACATCTCTCCTTCACATCACTTTCCCACAGGAATCGTTATGCCAATAAGCCGCCGTTATGAGCTTCTTGGCTGGGCATCCAAAAAGGACGAGCGTTATATAATTGAAGATGACTACGACAGTGAACTTCGTCTGACAGGTAAACCAATCCCAACTCTCCAAAGCATAGATGTATCAGACAAGGTAATATATATGAATACATTCACCAAAACCCTCTGTTCTACAGTGCGAATAAGCTACATGGTTCTTCCTGAACATCTGGCAGACAGTTTTTACAAAAAACTTTCCTTCTATTCGTGTACAGTATCAAACTTTGAGCAGTACACACTTGCAAGATTTATGACAGATGGAAGCTTTGAAAAACATATTAACCGGCTAAGAAATTATTATCAGAATAAACGTGACGCTATACTCAAAGCATTTACAGGCAAACCTCTTGGCAGCTACATAAATATACGTGAAGAAGAAGCCGGTGTTCATTTTCTTATGCATATAAATACGTCTAAATCAGAAAATGAAATAGTCGGATCTGCTATATCAAAAGGAATCAAGCTTGTACCTCTATCGAGATATTTTCATGATATAACAGACACTTCCTCTGACACATATAAGTCAACCAATACATATGTTATGAATTATTCGTCCGTAAAACTGGACAATCTTGATGATATTGTCAATGCACTTTATGTAACTGTTGCGCCGTAATTAGCATCTTGAAACCAGCCGGAAATGATGATAACATATATATTTGTGGTCAAAATACCTTTTGACCACAACATCATTAATTACATATAAAAATAGATTGGAGACACTATGAATAATGAAAAAAAATCTGCCCCTGCAGCAGAAAACAAAATGGGAACCATGCCCATTGGCAAACTTTTATTTAATATGTCCCTGCCTATGATGATTTCCATGCTTGTGCAGGCACTTTACAACATAGTAGACAGCATATTCGTATCAAAATTGTCTGAGAACGCCCTTACCGCAGTTTCCCTGGCATTCCCTTTACAGACACTTCTTATCGCTGTAGCAACAGGTACCGGTGTTGGTATGAATGCACTGCTTTCACGATTCCTTGGTGAACGTAAATTCAAAGAGGTCAATAAAATTGCTGCCAACGCAGCTTTTCTTTACCTTTTAAGCTATATCGTATTTTTTATACTTGGATTTACTATCGTGAAGCCATTCTATGCAAGCCAGATCAAGGGTGCTGATGTCGAAATCATGGACATGGGAATTGATTATCTGCGCACAGTAATGATTTTCTCATTTGGACTATTTACACAGATTTACTTTGAACGTATGCTTACATCAACAGGAAAAACTATTTTCAGTATGACTTCCCAGTTATGCGGTGCTGTTACAAATATTATACTTGATCCTATCATGATCTTTGGACTACTTGGATGTCCTAAAATGGGTGTAACAGGTGCTGCCGCTGCAACAGTTATCGGTCAATGCGTTGCCGCAGTTGTTGCATTTACATGTAATCATAAATTTAACCACGAAATTAAACTCAGTTTCAAAGGATTCCGTCCAAGCGGCAAAATCATAGGAACAATTTATGCAATCGGTATCCCATCAATTATCATGCAGTCAATCGGTTCTGTTATGACTTACTCTATGAATAGAATACTTATTACTTTCTCCTCAACTGCCACAGCCGTTTTTGGTGTATATTTCAAGCTTCAGAGTTTCTTCTTTATGCCTTTGTTTGGTCTGAACAACGGTATAACACCAATTATCGCATACAACTATGGTGCACAGAACAGAAAGCGTATGACAAAGACTATAAAGCTCAGCCTTATAACTGCATTTTGTCTTACATTTGTCGGTTTTGTATGTTTCGAGGGAATTCCACAGGTACTTCTCGGAATGTTCAATGCATCTAAGGACATGCTGAAAATCGGTATCCCTGCACTTAGGATAATCGGTATTCATTATCTTATCGCATGGTTCTGTATCATCTGTGGTACAATATTTCAGGCACTTGGAAAAGCAGTGTTTAGTATGATAGTTTCTATCATGCGACAGCTTGTGGTTCTCATACCGGCAGCTTATATTCTTTCTAAGCTTGGCGGACTTCATGCAGTATGGTGGTCATTCCCAATTGCAGAGATTGTATCGCTTGCTGTTTCGCTTACTTTCTTAATTATAGTCAATAGAAATATTATTTCAAAGATACCTGATGGAAGTGAGATTCTTTAAAAATAAATATCGATATATGCTTTTTGATACGTAAAACGCATAAATGATATAAGATTTTTACTCTGGAACGACTTCTGCCTTGGATGAACATACGTAGCAGTGCAAAAAAGGACAAAAAACGTTCCCTAAGCACTGACAATGTTCAACACCTTTCGTAATATTCTTATATCAATTTATGCTGTTAAATACTTATACAAAATTAATTAACCCTTTGTTAATTATAGTTCAATATTCTCAATATAACGGCATTTCGGAAATCTCTCACATCCATAAAACTGCTTTCCTGCATTTTCACCTTTTTTTGCTATACGAAGAACAAGCTTGCCTCCACAACGTGGACATATCTTTTCAGATTCATCCTGTATTTTGTCAGTATCACCATTTTGACTAATATTATTTTTTGACTCTTCATTACTTTTCTGCTCTGTATTTTCCTTTAGTTCTTCATTGCTTTCCAACTCTATATTTTCTTTTGGGTCTTTATTACTTATCGACTTTATATTTTCTTTTACTTCTTTCTTTTTTTTATTGTATCTCTTTTCAATATTCTCTATATGTTCCAATTTTACTGCTTCATCAACATTTGTTAATTTTCTTAATTTCTCCGCGATTTCTTTAACTCTTATCCCATCTAAAATATCCGGTTTTGCTTCCCATATGTCTCTGACGGTTGCATATGTTCTATCTCTTTTTATTACCTTGACATTTTCATCTTTGACTGATATTTTCTTAAATTCGCATCTCTCTGAAAACACGATTATTGAAAAAAGAGGAATATCTTCACCAATATATTTTCCAAGCCATTTCATATGTGTTTTATTCTGTTTAATAGGATTGTATAATTTATTTTTTATCCCATTCTGTAAAGATACAGTCCAATAATAATCGTCTTCATCGCCAAAAATCCAGCCTGAATAATTTTTGCTTTCAAATACAAATATTCCTTTTTGTGTTATATATAACACATCTATTTCTGAAGTATCGCCATTGTCTTTTGGTATATATATATTGCGGAGAATTTCTCCTTTTCTTCCGAAAAATTTAACCCACTTTAATTTTTTTGCAGTTAATTTTTCCCCATATCTTCCTGTCCATTCAGAATCAAAAATACTATCAAAAATTTTATCTATAAGTCCTTTTCCCATCTCTACTCCTTTTACTCTATCATACAATTATGATGTTTTTTCATTTTTTCTACAGCATATAGTAAACAAATAAGTTCTATGTAATTTTACACAGGAACTACTAAATTGTAGTTAAGCAAACTACTAAATATCAAATCATTGCCTTTAGTATATTTTGCTTTATGGAGAATGTCAATTTATGTTGCTAATCTTGAAATAACAGCAATATATTTTCAATAACAGGATATAAGATAATTATGTAAAAAGAATCAATTTCGCTGTCTTACATCAAGCTGATATAGCCTAGTTGCAGATTTATCGAAAAATAAAACGCCACAGAATTTAACGATTTTATCGTATTTTCTGTGGCGTTTTCTAAATAATTCTTAAAAATGCGACCATGATATTATCTAAAATGAATTTCCTATATTTATTCCATAAAAAGAGACGCTCCCGCTCGGTTGTCTTACGTAACGGTACATAATTCTGTAAAATACACAGAATAAGTACCGACGAAGACAAACGCTCTTTCTATTGGAATAAATATAGAGAAATTCTTGGCAGATATTGTCAAAATAAAAAAGTGTCTTCGACACATCAACTCCCCTAGCCCCTCATTCATGAGGG
>CAZFFA010000095.1:0-9595 GCA_964517955.1 uncultured Jutongia sp.
GAATGCACCAAAAACCGCAAAATATAACTATAAAGTTCTAAACTAAATGACATTGGATTAGATATAGAATCTAAATATGTTAAAATTTCGGAAGCATCTGCATTTGCTTGCTTATATGCTACAATAATTGTTTCAGAATTTTTTGCCATAATATCCATCCTCCTGTTTTTGGGTTTATTTAATCCTAATGTTCAAGAATAAATCTTCTCTCACCCACAACCACATATCAATCAAGAATCCTATCAATATTATTTATTTGAAAATTTGATATAGTCTGTTTCATCTTGTTCAAATCCGAAATGATTGCAGTTTTCCGGAAGTATTCAATAACAACAAAAACTATCCGAAGATTTTTCTTCCTATACTCCTAAGTCCATTCTCAATCTTTCTAGCAACTGTTTTTACCCCATACCAAGCTTTAGTTACTACTTTTTTATAACACCTCCTTTTTCACGCCATTATAGACTCACTTCCAAATTTTAATCCTGCTAAATAACCAATATTTCCTCCTTCAATGCCACCAATTAAAGATTCAACAATATTTGCGATAACTACTAATGGTGTTACTGGAGGGATAACTGTTATTATCCCTTTTTCTAATACTTCAGCATATTATGGTTTTCCTTCTAATTACGCATGAATATTATCCTAATTACTTGATAACATTACAATTATTTCCTTTACACCTTCACCTCATATCATCTAAATCTAAAATTTCAGTTTCTACTCTATTGTTCTTATATTATCCCCCTGGCTCCTCAACCACATCTCAATCCCCTTCCCAAACACCTCAGCGGATATGGTATACACCCCATTTTCCTCATCTAAAATCTTAGCTGTAGGTAATCGATCAAGTACCGCCTCCACAGATGTTCCTAGATATTTGAATTTAATTTTTTCCAACTTTCCACCATACATGAACTGCACCCGTTTCCGGAATTCTCCTTCTTCAAAGCGATCCTTGTATGGTACATGAAAGTGTTCCTCTAATACCTGTATAGATTTTATTCTGTCGATGCGGTATATGGTAGGAAACGAGTCCTCCAACACATCAAAATCCTTTTTTACTTCCGGCTCATCTATGAATGCCGTCATATAAAAATAGAATTCAGAGAACAGGATTGCCACTGGTTTTAGTTTTCTCTTCACCAACTTTTTATCTTTCGTGCGCTCATACTCGATTTCTATATACTGTTGTTTTTTGATTGCCTGTCCCACCGTCCAAAGGTTGTCCAGAAAATGCTTCTTATGCTGTGGCTCTATGTAATGAAACTGTTCATTTGCAATCAATGCTTTTACCGTGTCCTGATTACACTTTGGAACACAACAATCCAGTAACTTTCTTAGCATTTCATCCATTTCATCTTTACGAAACGCCCTGCTATCCAGTAAAATTTTACAGATAGCTAAGACTTCGCTATTCTTCAGTTTCATATCATAGATTTTTTCCAGACGATACCCTTTTTCGATTCGATCATAAATGACGGTATCCGTTACCCCGCTTTTTTCCACTTCCTGTTCCATATAGGTTCGAATGTCCTGAATATCCCTCTGAATAGACCGTTCATTCACTCCATACCGAACCGCTGCATTGGATTTGTTTATAATTTCTCCATTTTGCAGTCGCTGGTACAAATCCAACACCCGAATTATTTTTCCGCTATCTTCCATGCCCGATGCCCCCTTTGCATCATCCAATCCGACCTTTTCTTCCTTTCCTACATCTATTTTAACAAATTGCATAGACACATTTTGTCTATCATCGAAAAAAGTAAAACAAAAAGCACCACAGAAACAACCAATGAATCTGTAGTGCTAAAGCACCCTTTCGCAATAGAAATGATTGTATTTTATCCCACATTGCCTATACACGAATCCAATTAATATTCATCTTGTTCCCCTCATCATTTCCCTATTTTTCTTTTCCGGCAGCTCCCCCAAGCCACAATTCTCTTTTCTATATTTTACAACATTTTCCATACTTTTTCTACCCAAACATATGTATCATCATTAGAAGCTTTTTTACTGAAACACATCATCAAATCCGCTTTGTATTTGGTCCACCATTCCCTCCACATAAAAGTGATCCTGTACTGTGGGATCTACCCCATCTGATACATTCTGATTACTTGTATAGTAATATACTATGATGTTGGGAGCAATTTCCATATGTCCTGCTGCCACATCATACTCCACCGGAATGTTTACTACAAATACTGCATACCTAAGATTTCCAGCACCAAAATCGTGATATTCGTACAATTGCTCACTAATTCTGTCTTTTGAATATCCCTCTATCTCCACATTGTATGCTCCACTCAAATCCTTGCGAAGGGAATCTTCCGCATATTGATACACTTTTTTATAAAAATTTTGTTCATTGGAAGTTTTCTGATACCATTTCACCCCTAAAAAAATCAAAGCAAGGACAAATGCTATTCCCAACAATGTTTGCAAAAAACCTGAATTTTCCGGTTCTTTCTGCTTTTCATTTTTATCTGTTTCCATCTTTTTTTCCGGTTCTACCGAAGGAATTGCAACCTCATTGTTATCGTTCTTTTCTTCTGCACACTCCTGACATAAGCCTTGTTCCAACTCTTCCACTTCTTTTCCGCAACTTTCACATTTCATAATAAACAACCCCTTTCCCTTGTTTCTTGTCTTTACCCTATGTTTTACACATTACACTACATGTTCCCTTCGTTTCCCCGATCAATTACCATAGTATCCAAAGAATAATCCGAAAACAGTCTCCCCTCCTTCTCCACAATATGTGCCGCCATTCTGATTTTCCCTTTTCTTCGTTGTATATCTTCCAGCCATGCTATATCTCCGGTATACATGTCTAGCTGACATTTCAATTTTCCAGTTTTATCTCTCAGGAAAAACTGCACTTTGGTATGTTCCTGTATCTGATTGGCAGGCTGCAAATCCACCAATTGCTCCACATACCCTTCTATATGTGTGCATCCTCCCGAACCATTTACTTGCACTTCCCCAATTGGAATAATAGGAGTACTAAATTGGTCTCTCTGTTCCTCATTGATTTCTTCAGAAGCCAACTCTAACCAGTCAAATAAAGAAAAGAATCCCTTTTCCCCGATATCTATGTAGGACAATTGATATAGTTCCTGCTTTTTTCCTTCTTTTCGCTCCAGAAAATGATACCAACATCCATTTCCGTCCATCGTGCTGCTAAGACTTCCTCTTATGGGATGCTTCATCCATGGCGTTTAAAATTTCACATGGCTCCCGCATAAAAACGGTAAACTAAAGTATTCCACGCAATAATAACAATCTTTAAAATGTTCCACTACCTCTGTGGAATACCCCAGTTGTAGCAACAACTCCTTGTCACACCAGAACCAGTACACCTGTTTTTCCCCATCAAAACGAAAACTTTCATATTGTATCTTTACAGTCAATTTTGCTTCTAACATATGCTCCATCATATCTGCCATTCTAAGCACAATCTACTGTTGTCTTTTTTCTTCAATTTCCTGTGCTAACACCCGAAATGCTTTGATTTTTATTCGCATTGGTTGAAAACTTCTCATAAGGGTACATTCCTTTTGCCTTACACTGAATGTTTTATATTTTCTCATATAGACTCGTATTTCTTTTGAACGCATAAATGCATAAATATCCAGTTTTCCATTTTCGTCTAACAATTCTGTTTCATCCAAAGCTTGATAATTCATGGCGATTCCCCTGCCTTTTTCAGTGCGTCTGTTTCTTACTGCTATCCCTATCATAGCAAATCAAATGGACAGATTCTGTCCTTTCAGTAAAAAATGTCAAAAAAAAATAGCCTTGCCAATTGACAAAACTATCATTCTTTCTTACACGAACCACCAGCTACATCCTATTACAACTGATCCATTCTATCCTGCCATCTTCTTTCACCAACATAAATCCTATGCCCATCTTTTTTATCTGTGGTACCTTACTCCACCTTTTAGCCAGTTCATGGCTCTTTTCTGAATATGGGACAGCAACAATAGGGATGGTATTCTCCTTCCAATTATCATTCGTCATTAATTGACCTATAGCTTCCCGCATCAGTACATATTCCTGTCCAGATTTATTTGTTTTCCCTTTCTTTGCCTCAATGAGTAATTCTTTTCCTCCTTCGAGATGTACTTTAACATCTCCAACCCCAGGTGTAGAAATGACCACCAACTTGTATTCACACCCTGTTACCTTATATTCCCCTTGCCATCTCTCTGAATAATCACTCATATGGATGCATCCATTTTCTTTTAGAAATGACCAAATGTCTAAATAAACCGTATTACCTGTCTTAACATGTGCCCCATCAATGGACACATATATATCTTCATCGGTTAAATGATTTTTCAAATAATAAAGTGCAATCCTTAATATTACTTCTGGTTCCGTCATCTAATCCCCTCACTTTCCATTAACCCCTTATTTTTCAAACATTATCCCTTATATTTCTTACATAGTTCTTCCAATTTAAGAAAATCATTACATCGTTTGGTCAATGAAGATACTTCTCCAGATATCTTCAACTTATAAATGGTAGCTGCATTTTTCCTGATTTTTTCCTGTATAGATTTGATATATCGGTATTCTGCTAATAGAAGAGATTTATATTTTGCATTACGTTCTTTTGATATATCTACATATGTATATTTTCCTTCCGGAACCGGAAACATATTATTGAGATTTATGACTGCATAATTTTTGATTTTAATAAAATCAATACTGTCTCTCATTTTCTTGTGTTTTTCCTTAAATGATGATAATGGTGCAAAATAATTGACTTCCTTTACTTGAAATACCACACCAATATATTTTCTCTCATTCTGTTGTCCCTTTTGCTTATTACGGAAAAGGTGTGGTGCATGAGGGGCAAGATAGTCCACATATGCAGAGGATACCTCATAAAGTTTTATATTATCCATAGTAAAATCTCCCTTATGAAATAATAACAGGGACAAGTTTCCTTGCCCCTGCTGTTACGTTCGCACTCTGAGTGGCGAAACACTCACTTGTAACTTTCTTGATATACGAGCCAAGAGAAGCTCACTTTGTAACTTTCTCATTTAGGGCTGAGATACACCCACTGTTACTTATATTATATGCAAACAATCAAAAAAACACAAGTGATTTTAAGCAAAATCAAAAAATTCTATTAACAACAATTCAAATACTTACACCATCCCAAAATACTCCAAAGCCTCCCGAATCGCCTTCTCTTTCTTCTCCGGAACTTCGGCTGCTTTACATTGTCCGACTTAGGCAAATTATAGTTTTCCCTCATATCCAATCCGCACTTTCTTCTTACCTGTGCAATGTTAATATTAGATACCATTATTCCCGTCTGCTTCATCACATACTGTTATGCATAATCCTCCGTAATCTACTCTCACTTCACTTACATTCGTGACGGTAGAACTACAGAGTCCACATGTGTCAAGTTCGTTAAAAGAACAGTTATTAACTAACTAGTCCTCAAAAAACAGTTTTGAGTTCATCATTTAACAAGAAATCTTTCGTGTCCATTTTCAACACCTTACTTATTAAATTGCGCTTTATTTATATTACTTGGTGGAAGCAGATACTTTCAGGTATTTATTTCTATTTTTTGCAAAAGCCCTACTTTCTCATTCAGTCATCTCTCGATACCATCCTAGGTAATCTGAATCACCATTTACATATTCATCATATTTTTTTTCCACAAACCAATTACTCGATTCTTCCATTGCAGTAATCGCTGTTTTTACCCGTTCACTAATTTCCTTTGTTTTTTCATCATGCGCTGCTAGTCGACCTTGAATATACAAGAGTCCTCCCCAGGCTCGCAACCGATTCATTTCGGTTCCCAAGAAGTAATAATAGCTAAACATTACTGTTGCGTAGTTGTAGATAATGGCCTCGTCCTTACGCAGAGCCTCTATCATATAATTCAATACTTCGCCCTGATACTCCATCGGAATTTCACAAATACCATTGACCAATAAGAATGTTGTATCAATCTCATACTGATAGGTAGCTCCAATCCGAAAATGAAATCGCTGTAATGGTCCATCTTGAGAATTCTCTTGATTCTTTGAAACAAATCTTTCAGATACGAACTTTCGTATTACAAATGACATAATATACTGTTTTACTGTTGAAGTAGCTGTACTCATAATATAGCGAAGCAAATAGCAGAAATCATTGAAAAACATTGATGTCATTTCTTCTCGATACTGTTCCATACAAGCAACAATCTCATCAATCAACGAAACCAATTGCTCATTATCAACCCCAGAATAGTTATTGTTACAAAAAGTCGCATGTACATCATGGAACAAACTACTATCATACCCAGACAAACCACCTCTTTTTTGAATTTTATCCTGTAACTTAAAAAATTCTTTCTCCAACGCTTCCAAAGATACCGATGGAAGATCAAACAAGGATTTAACATCAATTAGTTGATCAAGACATTCATAGTTTTCAAGCACTCTCCGCTTTGTATCACATTGGTTTTCTTCTGTTTCTTCTTCATCAAAACTAGTGCAAGACAACTCTTTCATAAGATTTCTTACAATCTCATGCAATACTTCCTTATCGATATCTTCTCGATTTGACAATGTTAGAATCATCTGATAAATTTGTTCACTTTTTTTGATATTATTTGGATAATCTTGAACTGCCTCTAATCGCTTAATACAACGGTTCACTTCATCATATTCCATTGTGATTGCAGCAAGCTTTTCATTTGTTATCAAAACACTCTGATTGACAAAGATTTCATCCATCAATTCTGCAATATTATTCCATTCTTCCTCGTCCATATCAGGAGCCCATATTTTAATAAACTCATATTGTGTTATATCAAAATATCTTCTTTGTTTCTTATAATACTCATGATATTTTTTGAGCCAGTTTAGTAATTGTTTACGTTGTTCCTTCGAGAAATATTTTGCAAACGCGGTTACAACATTTAACGCACATTTCCACTGAATTTGAACACTCTGTTTCGTAATAAATTCAACTATTTGTTCAAATCCTTGTCGATCATATTCCATCAGATACTTTGATATTTTTATCATTTCTCTTTCATTTAGCAATTTCTCACTCACACCTCTTATATATGAAATAATACACGGAACAAGAAACTGCTTTTCGCCACAGTAACTACCTTCTTCATTCGTATAAGTACTTAGAATATAATTAAGTTTTGTCTCATTTCGGATTCCATTCAAATATTCTCCCAAATCCCAATACTTTAAAGCATCCATAATTTGAGAGGAAATCAAACGTATCAATTGAAAATGCTCTGACACATTAGAGCTTCTATTCAGCCGACACTCATTAAGTAACGACTCAATAATAAGATTGCGTTGTTGCCGATAAGATGATCGTTCTTGTTCCAATAAAATCCGACTATATCGATATCTACCAACACTACGTTCGTTATCATCCCATATTTTCTCATCATTCGTAATCTCCTCGTTCGAATCAGCATTTATCCTCATCGATTCTAGTTCAACACTCATACTTACCATGTTAAAGAATCCTTGTACAGCTTCTTGATAATCTCGATTATAATTCGCAATATGGCATAAGATTGGAATGTCCTTCTTAATACTACCAACATCCTCACTCCAAAAATGTCTCCATGCATTTGCAAATGCCTCTTGTTCCGAATCCAAAATGATGTTGTCTTCGCATTTTAAGCCGTATAAAATAGCATTTTGTTCCTTTAACTGGCTGGCATACTTTGTTAATTTATTTGCCAAACCTTTTTTTCCATTCTCAAAACAATGGATAAAATGAGCTGCGACTGTACTCCAATAATCATTTTCTGGAGAATAAAACCAAAACAGTCCAATCAAATTTTCCAAAAGTAATTCGCTTGCCAAATCATCATTCACATTTTTATATTGGCATTCATCGATACGTTCTACATACTTTTTAAGCCACTCATCACTAACTTGAGGTTCTAAGAGTGAAAACCAAACATCAAAAAGATACGAATAATCTCCCTCAATAATCACCTTATCTAGTCCATGATGCAAAACCTTTGGCGTATAGTATGTATCATAGAACGACGTTAATTCTCTGTACTCGGCTCCATACTTTTGAAACGCACAAGAAAATACATATATCCAATATACTTCATCAAGTGATGTTTTCTCCTTCCAGATTTTATATGCAACATATGACATATGACGTACTTTTCCAATCTGTCCATCCAAGTATGCTTCCTCAACAATCTTTTTTAGATATGTAATCTGTTCTTTTTGGCTTTCCATAGACGAAAGAATCTTCTCTTCTGGATAACAAATTCGATGCGGCTCAATAAAATACATTTCTTTCGAGATATCCATTATTTCGAGACCTAATGCATCCAATCGCTTTCGCATTTCAGGATTACCACCATCACGATTCAACGCTTCTTGCATAAATGTGGAAAGAATTTGTTCCGTAATACAGTCCTTAAATTCCTCTAATTCCACCCATATTTCTTGCAATTGCTCCGTAATCTCATCGATAAAAACAGGAATGCCATCCGGTGGATCAAAAATTACATGCTCAATCTGCGCTTCAAGAACCGCCAGCTTCTCATTATAAAACCGAACCAATCTATAATGATTGCGCAATGCACGGTATATCAATTCATGATGTTTCTCACTAGGCAGCAATTTCCGAAAAGAGACGGTAACCGTATGCTCCTTCACTCCATCTACCTCTACTGTTAACGCATGACGTATCCAATGTGCCATATTCTCCATGGTTCCATGTCGATATTTAATGAGCGTAATGGTATCACATCGTTTCGAATCTTCGTCCAACAAGTCGCATACTGCTATGACAGCATTCATTGCTTCTATATTTCTAACATCTAATCCCAATGCATCAATTGCATCCATATGCGATACAAACTCCGCTTCCCATGGCCATTTTTGATGAGATGCAGCCATTCCAATCACAACCTCTAGATGTGTTTTTAGAGACTCATCCTTTTCAATCTCTTCCATCATAAGGCTAAGCACCAAGCCTTCAATTCGAATCACATGAGTACGGCGTACCCAATTAGATATATCCGAAAATCCTTTCATATTCGCTGTTTTATTTTCATCTGGCAGTTCTGATGCATCTTGTGAAAGCATTCCTATATCATGAATCACAAGCGCAAGTAACAAGTATCCTGCTTCCTTTTCATCGATTTTAGTAATCCACTTATCTCGCACAGCCCATTCTGAAGCACGATGCACAATACTACAAATATGCGGCAACGCATGATTCGTAAACTCCGGCATATGACAATTATCAGCCAGACGGTCAATACTTTGTATCAAAGTCCGCAAAACATTTGTGAATTGTGAAAAAGGTGGATTGACAAATGCTTTTTTTGCCAACGAACTTTCCATAATGTAATCCGTTGCCTGTGCTAATTCAATATCAAAATCTGGTACATATCTCATATATAACACCCCCATAAGCGTCATGTATCTGTTCGACGTAGCTTCACAATCATCTCCACCACATGTGTCGGCTGGATAAAAAAACAGTTATTAACTAAGACTTCCCATACCTAAAATGGGATTCGCACCTTGAAAACTCTATATTT